>NZ_LNDC01000034.1 GCF_001870905.1 Geitlerinema sp. PCC 9228 | reverse complement strand
TGAAACGCGGTAGCGGCGAAGATACTTGGCGGGCAACCGCCTGGGAAAATAGCTCGGTGCCAGGAGTCTTCTTTTTTATTGTTGGTTTTATTTTTTAGCTTATTTTCTGGCGCATGTTTTTAGTCAATAGACCAGGATTGCCCTTCTAGCTGGCGGCAACCTTGCAAACCTACGGCTGGGTTTTCAAAATATTTTGCTTCTGGTACCCAGATATTTACTGTTTTGTTAAGCGAGATCCAATACAAATATTCTACTTTTGGTTTGTATTGCAATCCAACTCGGAGGTTGGAAAAATCGTCTTCGCAAAATTCAAATCCAAATCTAACGATTAATTGAGCTAAAAGACACTCAGGGGTATCCAAGTATTCACCGGCAGTTTCCCTTTCTTGCCAAAACTTTTCTAGAAAAGGTAGCAGTACCGGCTGAATCGATTCTGGTTCGCCTTTTCTGCTGGCGTATACGATCGCGGGATTTCCTTCTACAAGAAGATGACAGGGACTACTCATAAAGAATTGTTTCCTTGGAATCCTTACCTGGTTAGTAAAGTCTAGCGTATCGCAATTGGGTACATTTTTAAAATGACGAACAGATATTTCAAAAATGGTTTAATGCTGAGCATTTCGTTTTGGATTGCCACAGGCATTATAGGTGGAACAATAGGTTTCTTGTCGCTTACCAAATAGTTCGTAACGGCGATCGCGAATTTGTTCGTAAACCCTTTCGCCAACCCATTTCATGCCGGGAAGTGCGTAATAAGTATTAACAAATAGGTCTCCTGCTGGCAGAAGGCTACCAATTTTCAAGGCGGCATCGCTTCCTTGCCAGCGGTTTTGTGGGTGGTTGGCATCTAGCAATATCATTCCCAATTCGCAGTCTTGGGGAGTAATCCCAAACTGCTGCAGGGTTTCTTTGGCTTGCATGGGAATGTAGGCAAATTGCTCTCCACCATCCAAGCGTTCGAGCAACTGTACGAGGGTGGTACACAGGTTGCAATCCCCATCGTAAATTACATAGTAGCTTGCTTTCATAGAAATGCTTCGTTTCAGAGAGGGTCTGCTTTCTTTTTTTAACATTTCTTTTCAAGTTTTGCAGCAGAAACCGAACCTTCTTTCGCTGCTTATAGATATTCAATTTCCAAATTTCAGGTTGCATGGGAATTGACTTCTCTGCTAGGTCTTAGAGAAGATCAAACCAAAGCTTTCAATAAAGCTTGAAGTTTTAGTTGTACTTCGGCAAGTTCTCGTTCCGGTTGGGAACCCGCTACAATGCCAGCACCGGCATACAAACGAGCGCGATCGCCGTCTATAAAAGCCGAACGAATCCCCACAATAAATTCTCCATTACCATGATTATCCACCCAACCAAGGGGAGCTGCATACAAACAACGATCCTCGGGTTCGTATTGACGAATATTTTGTAATGCCATATCCCTAGGAACGCCAGCAACAGCGGGTGTAGGATGCAATTGTTCTAGAATTTGTAAAATATGAATATCTGCAGGCAAATCGGCTTGAATGGGTGTCCATAAATGTTGAATATTGGAAAGTTGCATGAGTCGTAGGGGTTTGGCACAGGGAGCCAATCCCAAGGAACGCAATCGTTCTAAAATAAATTCTAAAACCATTAAATGTTCTCGCTTTTCTTTCTCGCTAGATAACAAAGTTTGTGCTAGTTTTATATCTTCCTGTAGGCGTTTGCCACGGGGGGCAGAACCTGCCAAAGCATCTGTAGTCAAACAACTATCTCGAACACTTAACAGGCGTTCGGGACTTGCACCAATAAAACTTTGACCGCTACTATTTCTAGTAGAAAAAATATAACAGTCTGGATATTGTTTCCGGAGGTTGGCCAAAGCTACTAACGGTTCCCAGTTTTTTTCCGAACGAACAGATATTGTATGAGCTAAAACGATTTTTTGTAGAATATTATCCTGGATAGAATTCAAAGATTGCAGAACAGAATTTTTAAATATGTCTTCACTTTCTTGAATGGAATTTTCGTTTATTGGGTTGCGATTTTTATGTTGAAATAAATAAAGTTTACATATACAATTTTGAACGATATTAATTTGGCTATTAAAATATTCAGATATTTGTTTTATATTGTCCCGGAAATGGATTTCTTTGTTAATTGTTACAACTGAATTCTGTAAGTATTTAGAAATTTGAACTTCTGGAAGAAAAACGGTTGCTGCTGGAAATATATTTGTATGTAAGGTATCTGGAAAAAATGTAAAACTGCAGAAAAAGTGGGCACCACTAAAAGGCAAATTCAAACTACCTGTCGATAGCGTGCGAGACAAACAATTTTGAATAAATTCCTGTGCCACGGGAAAACGATCGCTTTGCGTATAGGTTAACTTGACGGCACTTCCCAAGGCAGCGATCGCCCAAAAACCGGGTTTTTCCAAATAAAAATGTTGCGGCTGGGGATAGCAAATTGTATCGAGAACAGCCAGGGGATCGAGGGGGGGGATTTCTAAAGAAATACTGGCAATATAAGGATATCCTTGCTTGTGCGACATCTGCTGGCATTTGGCAAGGAAATGATACAATTCTTTACGTTCTAGCAAAAGTGTCGTATGAAATGGGGTCGCTGACATGGATTTCATAGGATCGTTTCTCTCTACCACCGAAACATTTTTGACAAATGCAAACGATGGTTAAGATTTGGCACGCAAGGTACGTAATCCCTAGTTTGCCATGAGATACCGTAGATAGGAACCATGCCAATAGCACTACTTTTTTTATTCCCGGCAACCGCCACTGGAATTGTCTGTTCGTTACGGGTGGTCAAGCCAATAGAAACCACGATGGAGTTTTCTCCTACCGCACTACGTCGTAAAATAAATAAACACTTGGCGAACATTTACTATATTGTAGGAACGCCGCATGAGTTTGCAGACTTTGGAATCATCGAGTGCGAAACTGTGGCTGGCAGCCATCAAGCCGCCGATTTACAGCGTAGCCATCATGCCGATTTGGGTAGGAACGGCGGTAGCTGTTGCCGATACCCAGGTTTTTAACGGCAGAGTATTTTACACCTTTTTGATATCCGCCATTTTCATCGTGATCTGGTTAAATCTCAGCAACGATGTTTTTGATTCGGAAACTGGGATTGACGAAAACAAACCCCATTCTTTAGTAAACTTAACAGGTAACAAAAACTTAATATTCGGGTTAGCCAACCTATTTTTAATCTTGGGAATCTTGGGAATTCTAGCGATCGCTTGGTGGCAGCAAGACATCACCATTATCGCTTTGGTGGTTCTCAGTTGTCTGCTGGGCTACACTTACCAAGGACCGCCTTTCCGATTGGGATATCATGGTTTGGGGGAAATTATTTGTTGGATCGCCTTTGGTCCGCTAGCGGTAGCAGCTGCCTACTACAGCCAAACCCAGCGTTGGTTGGTTGGCAACATGGCTGCTTTGTGGATTGCGGCGACGGTGGTGGGTTTGGTCACCAGCTTGGTGTTGTTTTGTTCTCATTTCCACCAAGTGGAAGACGATATCAAAGCCGGCAAGCGATCGCCGATCGTACGTTTGGGAACCGAACGCGGTGCCAAACTCTTACCTTGGTTCTGTGGTAGTATCTACGCCACCATTGTAGCCGGAATTGTACTGGAAATCCTGCCCATGTGGACGATTCTGGCTTTTGGTAGCCTCCCATTTGCTTGGCAGTTGTGTACCCATGTCAACAAATATCACGCACAACCGGATAAAGTTAGCAATAGCAAATTCATTGCTATTTCCATCCACGCATCGAGTTGTTCCTTGCTGGGAGTTGGCTTTCTCCTAAATTTCCTTCCCTAGCCGTTGCAGTCAACCTTTGAAGTCAGGAACTACCAATGGAAAACCACAACCATGGGTAATTCCTGGCTTCCATGCATGGAAAAGACGATGTACCGCACTCAACCAGAAACGCTTTGCGAAACATATAGCTTTACATTTTATCCCTATCGGCGATCGCTTCGCCATCCCCTGGCAACCAGCCACGGAACTTGGCAGTATCGGGAAGGCATTTTCGTACGTTTGACAGGAAATCGGGGAACTGGTTGGGGAGAAATTGCCCCTCTAACCGATTTTGGTAGCGAAAGTCTTTCCGAAGCTGTTGCTTTTTGCCAGCAACTACCGAAAACCATTACCGCAGAAACCATTTTTGCTATTCCCCATCGGCTACCGGCGTGTCAGTTTGGTTTGGAATCGGCGATGGAAGATATAGGCGAATTGCCACCATTGCCGTCTTTGCAATATAGCTGGCTGTTGCCTACTGGAGAAGCAGCTTTATCCGCCTGGCGATCGCCCTATGAAAAAGGGTATCGTACCTTTAAATGGAAAATTGGGGTTACCCATTTCAATACCGAACAAAAAATTTGGCAGCAGTTGCTACAAGAACTTCCCACAGATTGCCAGCTACGCCTCGATGCCAATGGTGGATTGGATGTAGATACGACGAAAGCTTGGTTGGCAAATTGCGATCGCATGAGGAAAAACCACCAACCCCCAATCGAGTTTTTAGAACAACCTCTCCCTCCCCATTTCTTTAACACCATGCAAGACCTCAACCAGCAATATACCACTCCCATTGCATTAGACGAATCGGTGGCAACTTTGCCGCAACTGCAAGATTGCTACCAGCGACAATGGCGAGGAATTTTTATTATCAAACCCTGCATCGCTGGTTCGCCAAGTAGGTTGCGAAAGTTTTGCCAAACCCATGAAATTGATGTGGTTTTTTCTTCGGCTTTGGAAACAGAAGTGGGAAGAAAAGCAGCTTTGCGATTGGCGGCGGAGGTAAATCCCAGTCGTTGTGTTGGTTTTGGGGTAGATGGATTGTTTGGAAAAGAAGGGGGAAAATAAATTTTAGGACAATTCATTTTGGGGAAAATAGATTTTGTTTGCTCTACTGTAGGCAAAAAATATCGAAAAAAAACATAATACCATTTTCTTAGATTTTCCAAAAAATAATCGGGGTACTTTTGTAGGGGTACTTCGCGAAGCCCCCCTAGCAAGAAAATTAGTGAACGTCAGACGATTGTTGTTTTTTAGAAATAGTATGATATGGTCGATAACAGAAAAACACCGTTAGCATTTTTAGAAGAATATCCTCGGGAAAATTTCCATCCTACTTATCTGGCGGAAAATCTATTGGCATTTAGCCAGAAACGATACCAGCAATGCCTAGATTCTTATCAAGGAAAAAATCCACCGAAGATTTTGCTGGCTACATCAGATACAGTTAATTTCTTAGCAACTTTTGTAGCTGCTGTTTCCTGCAATTTTCCGGTATTTTTAGGAAATTCTCAATGGGGAAAGCAAGAATGGGAACAGGCTTTGCAGTTGGTTCATCCCAATATTATTGTTACTGATGGAAATTGGCAGGAACGGCAAATACCGGCATCGGAACCTTTCCCGATTTTTATTTCCAGACCAATTGGCATTGCTACTGGCGGTTCGTCGGGAAAATTGCGTTTTGTGGTTCACAATTGGGAAACGTTGCTGGCTGCGGTGGCTGGATTGAGGCAGTATTTCCAGGTTTCGCAAATCAATAGTTTGTGCGTTTTGCCTTTATATCATGTTAGCGGTTTGATGCAATTTGTGCGATCGCTGGTTACTGGCGGAAAATTTTTTCTTCTGTCTTCTTGGAAGGATATGCTTGTTGGTTCGGCTAAGAATTCTTCCCAGTTACCGCAGGAATTTTCTCCAGAAACGTTTTTTCTTTCTCTGGTTCCCACGCAATTACAACGCTTGCTGGCATCGGCGGAAACGGCTTCTTGGTTGTCGCAATTTCAAACGATTTTTTTAGGGGGGGCAGCGGCTTGGCAGGCGTTGTTGGAAACGGCAAAACAATGGCAACTTCCCCTTTCTCCTACCTACGGAATGACGGAAACGGCTGCTCAGGTAGCAACGCTAAAACCCCAGGATTTTTTATTGGGAAAAAATGGAGTAGGTTGTTGTTTACCCCATGCAAAAATTACGATTCAAGCATCTTCACAGGCGGTGGGAATTGTCGCGATCGCATCTGATTCTCTCGCTTGGGGATACTATCCCAACCAACCGTTTGATGGAAAATTGATAACCGATGATTTGGGATATTTTGATGCTGCTGGCTATTTACATTTAATCGGACGCAACAGCGATAAAATTGTTACGGGTGGAGAAAATGTTTTTCCCAAGGAAGTGGAGGCAGCGATTCGAGAAACGGGTTGGGTTCGCGATGTTTTGGTGACGGGAATTCCTGATAGCGATTGGGGGCAAGTTGTGGTTGCTCTTTACGTTCCGCGTTGCCAAGGCGAACCATTGCCGCAACCAGTTCCTTCTCTAAATATTAGCCGTTACAAATATCCCAAGGTTTGGATTCCTGTGGAGAAAATTCCTCGCAACGATCGCCATAAAATCGATCGCGAAGCTGTCGATCGTATTATTGCTGAATGGCAACGCAGTGAATGAGGGGGGATGACTGCATGGGGGTTAGACCCTACAGAAATTATTTTTGCCCAGGTTAGATGTTTGAGCGAAAGAATCTCAAAAAAAATGAAACTTTCCCCGACCACGGGGCATGAAGTCGTGCCAACTTTTGCCCCAGCTATTCCTTTTTCCATCTTTGCTTAAAAGCATACCATAAATCGGATTTTTTGTCAATGCCGATGTGCTTGCAACCAAGCGGTCACTTCTGGGGATAGAGCTTGTTTGCTGCGGGTGGCAGGATCGATGCCAAGGTGAATGGTATGGGCTTTGGCTGCTATTTTTTCGTTTTCTAAAGAAATTTGATAGTGGATGTGGAATTTTTCTGGGGTTTCTGGTTTTGTTTGTAACGAAATTATTAAGCGATCGCCGCAGCACAAAGGATGAAAATAATCGATATCGGCATGTACGATGGGGATAGCAGTTTGTGCGTTGCTAAAGAAGCTTGGCAAATGGATGTTGGAGGCGGTGAGGGAAGCTTCGTAGGCTTCGTGACACATGGATAATAGATTGGCAAAGTAGACGACACCGGCGGCATCGGTATCGGCAAATCGAACCACACGATGGTATTGATAGGACATGGAATCAAATGAAATGAAATTAAATTAAATATTCTCATTTTCGGGCATGGGGGCAACCTTCAAAAAAATTTACATTGTGAAGGTTCTTAATTAAATTGAAATGAAGCTTTATAGGAACGAAAGCAGAAATTCGTTAGAGTATGAATAAAAGAACAGAATTCGTAGGAAATTCTAGCAATTATGTATTCTTCTAACTTTCATCCCCGTCGATGGCAAACAATTTTGCTGTTCGCGCTAGGGTTCTGGTTAAGTGCTAGCGTGTTGTTGGATTTCGTAGTCATGCCTTCTTTGTATGCTGCGGGCATGATGAAAACCACTGGATTTGCTTCTGCCGGTTATTCGCTGTTTTGGTTGTTCAATCGTGTGGAACTGGTCTGTGCTGGTTTGGCATTGACTGGTTTGCTGGTCACCTGCAAGAACAACCCCGATCGCGATCGCGGTCGCAATACTGTTATTATTTTATCGGTTTCGCTGATGGCGATCGCGCTGACCCAGGCATTTGTGCTCACCCCCCAAATGAGTGCCATGGGTGCCCAGTTGAATTTGCTGGAACCGGTAGCTAGTGCTGCCTCGGGCATGAACCAAATGCATATGGCATACTTTGGTTTGGAAATGCTGAAACTGGTGGCTGGGGGAACGGTTATGTATTGGTGCTATCGACACTTTCCCCCGATGACAGCATCGAACTAAAATTTCCTTGCCATCAAATGGGCAATCTATTCTTCTGTTTCTTCTGCTTCGCTGGAACCAAATAACAGGCGAAAGGCCATAATGGTAAAACCAACGGCTGCGATCGCTTTGACGATATCTTGTGGTAAGATTTGAGCGGTTCCCTCGCCAACCATAATCCCCAAAAAACTGGCTAAGACGAGGGCAGAAGCCGTTCCCAAAAACACTGCTTTGGGGGCTTTGCTACTGCCTCCCAATGCGATCGCAGCTACTTGGCTTTTGTCGCCCAACTCTGCCAAAAATACGGTCATAAAGCTCAATCCGATTAATTGCCAATCCATAAGTCTTGTTTTGTATCTATTTTTTCAAGCTATTTGCAAACGTTTGTACTTGAGCTGGGATTTGCCACTAGTCAGGCAAAGATTTCCCACAATAAAGAAGCCGCCACAAACAGCAATAAAACGCCAGCCGATTTTTCCAGAACTCGCGGCGACAGGCGGTTGCCCAACCAACTTCCCAAGCTAACCCCAATCAAGCTGGTGGCAACCAAAGCGGTTCCTGCCCCAGCAAACACCATCCAGGGTTCGTGAGATTCGGCACTCATCAGGAGGGTAGCGACTTGGGTTTTGTCTCCCATTTCCGCCAGCAAAATAGTGATAAAGGTGGAGGAAAAGACTGCCCAAATGCCTCCTAAAGAGGTAGAACGAGAGGAGGATGGGGTTTGGGAGGTGGTTGGTTCTGATGAAGACGTTTCGGTAGAAGAATTGGCGGTTGTTTGGTTGGTGGTTGATGGAGAAATATTGACTGTCAAAGCGTGACTCCCGGCATGTACTGGAACTCAAATAACTATGGTAACAGGGACTGGAAACGGCGATCGCGAACAATTCGCCTCCATAGATATTCTAAGGGAGAATGCTTAGGAAGTTGTCGTTTTCTATACTTTTGTAAAGTTCCTTAAACTAGATTGAGGGAACCAGATAATATAAATTATGAAACGCTAGATTCAGTAGTTGTACCAGAACAACCATGGAATTTCTAAACGATTTACTCAGCGGCTTGGCTAGCTTCAACTGGGAACCAATTGTCCAGCTTGCCCTGGTGGCGGCGATTATGATTTCTGGTCCCATTGTGATTTTCTTGCTAGCCGTTCGCGGCGGCGATTTATAAAGTTAGATGGCGACAACTCAGTTCTGCCAAATTTGGGGGGTAAAGGCCTAGCTTGGAGCCATCGGTTTCGAGTGGCGTTTTTACCCTCCGAGTTTTGGTTAACCTGGGGATTGACAAAAGGGACGAAATCGCGTATATTACATTTCATTTTTTAGAAAAATCACTCAAACTTTGTAGAGGCGCTTCGCGAAACGTCTGGGGCAAGTTTATTTTTTTGGGGAAATTCTTTTGCTCAAATATATAAGCTGTGTAAACATAGAGGTAGCGATCGCTTTATTCAGCGTGCGGCGGTAAAGATGCGATCGCTGTCTTAATGAGATGGTAAAAGAACGGCTGGCGGACATCAACTTGACGGGCACTGTCGCGATTTTTGCCCACAAGTCCCCAAATTTCGCCCTTGGTCACTGCCAAAACTTCGCCCTGTTGGTTGCGGATGCGTAGTTCTTGCTTGCTACCGTTTTGATAAACCGCACAGCTATATTGGCGTTGTTTGTAAGTAAACGTAATCTGACGGGTGGTGCGTTTCGTCGTCGGATGGCTGGTGACAGCAGGCAAGCGAACCCCCGCAATTTCTAGTTGAGCGCTAATTATACCATTAAACTCATTTTCTTGCAAGCGATAGGCAACATCAATTTGACGAGGTAGGGGATAGTAAGACCCCCAACGCCACGCAATCGCATCTCGGAGGGTATCGCCTTCCTGCAAACGCAACTTGACATGATTGTCGCCGACCACCTTTTGGTCAATAACTTCCACCGACGTCCAAAAAATGGGGGTATTGTTCTCAATCCCCATCGGCTGAAAAGCTTGCATTTGCTCGTAAAGGGGTAAATCGGCAGCCGCCAGAGACAAACGAGCATCGATAGAAATCAAAGGCTTCAAATGCTCCGGCTGCAGGCATTGATGGGCAAATTGACTGAGGCGATCGCGAAAAGCTGCAAAATTGTCCGCTGCCAGAGAAAACCCACCTGCTGCTCGGTGACCGCCGTATTTCCCCAACAAATCATCGCAAAACTGCAACGCTTCAAAAACATGAAACTCCGGAATCCCCCTTGCCGACCCGCGAATGTGCTGGTGTTGTTCGTCTTCGTAGGTAGCAATAAAAACCGGTACGCCATATCGTTCCACCAGCCGGGAAGCCACAATGCCAATCACCCCATGGTGCCATTTGGGTTGTACCAGAACCAAAACCCGCCTTTGCTGCCAATCCGTACCTTGGGTTTCGACCCATTCAATAGCTTCTTGTTCGATAGCATGGCACATGGACTGGCGTTCGCGGTTAATTTGTTCGCATTCCATGGCTCGCTGTAAAGCCACTGCCGGGTCGTCGGTGGTTAGCAACTCAATAACCGTTTGGGGATCGGCAATGCGACCCACGGCATTGATACGCGGTCCTAGGCGAAAGCCAATGTCTTCCGGTTTCAGGGTTTGTTTTTTCTGGGTTACCCCCGACACTTGGATGAGAGCTTTAATCCCTTCTACTGGGGAATGGGGAAGCGATCGCAATCCCGTCCGAACCCACTTGCGATTCACCCCCGTTAGTGGTGCCAAATCCGCCACCGTTCCCAAAGCAAACAACGCCAGCAGGTCGTTATCCAACTGTTCTTCTTGTTGGTATCCCTTGGCGAGGGAAACCGCTAAAATATAGGCAACTCCCACCCCAGCAATTCCCCAATAAACGGAACTGGTGGGCAGCAATTTGGGATTGAGAATGGCATCGGCGGGGGGAAGTTCCGGGGGTAAATCGTGGTGGTCGGTGATAATGACCTGGATACCTAATTCTTTGGCTCTGGCAATGGGGTTGTAGGCAGCAATGCCGTTGTCAACGGTTAAAATTAAGCGAATGCCGTTTTCGTAGCAGTCTTCCACAATCCGCTCGTTGATGCCGTAGCCTTCCGACATGCGGCTGGGAATATCGTAATTTACGTTAGCCCCCAACCAACGCAGCGATCGCAACAACAACGCCGTACTGGTCATACCATCGGCATCGTAGTCGCCACAGATAACCACAGGCCAATTTTGCGCGATCGCTTGTTGCAACAAAGCCAAACTAACCGGCAAATCGGGAAAAACTTCCCGAGGGTCCGGCAAAACCATATTTTCCGGATACAAAAATTCCGTGGCTGCCTCTAGGGTATCGATGCCGCGATTGAGCAAAACTTGTGCCAAAACCGGGTCGATGTTCGTTTGTTCGGCTAGCCACCGTGCTTTTTGCGTGTCTGCTTCGGCAATGTGCCACCGTTGCGGTGGGACCGAACTCGATGGGGAACGAGGAGATTGGCGGAGAGATTCTTGCACTTTCAATATCCAGTTGCAGGTCTCATCAAGGGAAACTTTTCCAGAAAATTAGCCAGGAATTTTCCAGATTTTGATGGTTTTGTCGGAACTGCCGCTTACCAACGTTTTGCCATCGCGGGTCATATCCATAGATATAATAGAATCTTCGTGGCCGGTTAGGGTTTTGATTTCGCTACCTTGGCGAAAATTCCATAATTTAATTGTGCAATCGGAACTACCAGAAGCCAAGGTTTTGTTGTCGGCACTGGCAACCACCGAAAGCACCGAATCTTCGTGTCCGGTGATGGTACGCAATTGTTCTCCTGTGGTTACATCCCAAACAATGATGGCATCGCCGTAACCGCCGCTAATCAAGGTTTTGCCATCGGGTGCGATATCCACTGAGAGAACGGAATGATTTTGTCCGGTGAGGGTATGCAGGAGTTTGCCTTTTTTTATATCCCAGATTTTAATAGAACAATCGGAACTGCCAGAAGCGAGGAGGCGACCATCGGGACTGATGGCTACCGAAACCACCGAATCTTCGTGACCGTAGAGGGTGCGAAATTCGTAGCCGGTGGTTAAATCCCAAATTTTGACGGAACAGTCGGAACTGCCGGAGGCTAAAAGATGGCCGTCGGGACTGGCGGCAATGGCTAAGACGGCATCCATGTGTTCTTCCAAACTGAGAACTTGCGCTCCTGTTACCCGCCGCCAGACTTTCACTATACCATCGGCACTACCGGTAAATAGGGCTTGACCGTCGGGACTGATGGCAACGGTGACAACACTGCTTTGATGTCCTTCTAAGGTAAATAGTTCGCGAGCTTCGTTGAGGTCCCAAATTTTGAGGGTGCGATCGACGGAACCGCTGGCGATGATGTCCCCTTGCCAGCTTACGGCAACGGAGAGGACACTGTCGGTATGTCCGGCGAGCGTGCCCCACAGGACCATATCTTGATATCGTAAATTATCTACGGGCAAATAGGGAGCTGGTGCGGGAGCGGGGGTGGGTAGATTTCCGTAGGGATTTGGCGTTTCGGCTGCGCTCACCGCAGGCGTTTCGGCTTCGTTTGGGGAAGTGTGTAAGGCTTGCTGAAGGTTTTGACGTTCGGTACGAGCCACTTGTAGCTCTTTGAGAATTTCTTGTAGTTGTTGGGATAAACCGTCTACTTGCTGTTGCAGTTTTTGAATTTGTTGGGATAGAGCTTGGAGATCGACAGACTCGAACTGAGACATAACCAATAATCCTTGTAATGCGTTTGCCAGGCATGCGGTTCGGCTTTGCTTGCCGCCAGTAGAATTACCCCAGATCGTACCGTCTGGGGGTCAACACGCGACGATGGAACCACCAGAAATTTTAAGCGGTTCAGTGGCTACGCTAGGGGGATTATGATTTTGATTTTTTATGGCTGTGGTGGATGTTCGTGGTTTTTGATTTCTTTGGCGTTTGGTTTTTTCTCATTTGCTATCAATGGTCGCTCTGCTTCTAGATAGTCTAAAAAAGTACGGGCAACGACGGAAAGTTTTTTTCCTACGGGATAGATGGCGTACCAATGATGCTTTATGGGAAAATCTTGGACGTTTAAAATGGCGAACCAACCAGTATCTTGTTCTAAAGCGATCGCGTGTTTGGATAAAACAGAAATTCCTAATCCACCTAAAACGGCTTGTTTGATGGCTTCGTTGCTGCCTAGTTCCAAGCGGACATTTGGCTGCATTTTATATTTTTGGAATAATTCTTCTAAGGCTTGTCTGGTTCCCGAACCGGATTCGCGCATAATGAAAGGTTCTTCGGCAAATCGTTCAAAGGGAATATCTGTTTCTTGGGCGAGGGGATGGTCGGCTGGCGCGATGGCAATGAGGGGATTTTCTAAAATTTTATGAGCGGTGACGTCTACATGGGCGGGGAGTTGGCTGAGAATGTAAAAATCATCTTGGTTTTCGTGAAAATACTGCCAAATCCGTTGGTGGTTGGTGAAACGTAACGATAGTTCCACACCGGGATATTTCTGGCAAAAAGGACTGATAATACGCGGTAAAAAATATTTGGTTGTGGTAACGGCACTTAACTTGAGTTTGCCTTGTTTTAAGCCTTTTAGATCGGCGATCGCGCTTTCTAACTCTCCCAACTCACTAAAAACTCGCTGGCAGCTTTCGTACAAAATCTCTCCTGCCTGAGTTAAGTATAGCTGTTTGCCCACCTGTTCAAACAAAGGTAGTCCTACAGCTTTGGTGAGTTGCTTCATCTGCATGGAAACCGTCGGCTGCGTTAGAAACAATTCTTCGGCTGCTTTGGTAAAACTAAGGTGTTCTGCTGCTAGTGCAAAAACACGCAGTTGATGGAGGGTTACATTTTGAATCGTAGACATTTTGGGGATGGCTATAGATTTTTTCTATTGGTTTCATTCTAAACATCAATTTTACATGATATGTTGTCTTGCTTACGATGATTCCCGCGTTTTTGCTAGGTATTTCTTGAAACCTAGTTGGGGAGGATTTTTATGTTATGGAATCAAAAACAATGGCAAAAGACACTTTTAATTGCTTGCGTGGGTATAGGGATTCCCAGTTTGGCAACTGCCGACACCGCCAAAGCAGAATGGAGCTACGGTGGAGCCACCAATCCCACCAAATGGGATGAGTTAAATGCCGAATTCAAAACTTGCGAAACCGGTAACAGATAATCGTCGATTAACATTCAAACTGGCAATATAGGAAGTCGTGGTTCGGGCAATATTAATTTTAATTACGATGGGGGAAGTACAGTCACAATTGACAGCGAAACCTACGAACTCAAGCAATATCATTTTCATCTCCCCAGCGAACATCAGATAAACGGGGAAGCCGCCGCCGTGGAGTTGCATTTGGTCCATCAAAACCAGCAAGGAGAAATTGCTGTTGTGTGGGGTTTGACTGCTATTACTGTGTTGATGCTATTTTGCTATGATTTTTTGCTGGCGCCTTGCGATCGAGATATGGCTGCTGGGTATCGGTTCTGGGTTTGGCAAAATTTGTTGATAATGTAGAGGCAGGGAATTGGAAGTTGCTGTTAAGCGCTGGTTCCCTTCTCTACTGCTATCAAGCCCATCAAGCAGACCCATCATGGAGCAATATCCTGTCGATCCGCAAAAGGCACCTACGGAGCGCGCGCCATCGCCTGTCAGTATGGCATCTGATGCTGCTCAGCCCTCGGATTCCGAGTCCATCTACCATGTTAGTGCTTTTGACCGCGCCATGATGCAGCGGTGCCTTCATTTAGCGCGGCAAGCCCTGGGACGCACGGCCCCCAATCCCTTGGTGGGGTGTGTCATTGTGAAAAATGGACGGATTGTGGGTGAAGGCTTTCATCCTGGTGCTGGGTATCCCCACGCGGAAGTTCGGGCTTTGCAGGCAGCCCAAGAACGAGCCAAAGGCGCTACCCTATATGTTAATTTAGAACCGTGCAATCACTACGGACGCACGCCCCCCTGTACGGAAGCTGCGATCGCAGCGCAAGTGGCCAAGGTGGTGGTGGGGGTGCAAGACCCCGATCCCAGGGTTTCCGGCAGCGGCATTGCCAAATTGCGTTCGGCGGGGATTGAGGTGGTTGTAGGGGTGGAAACCGAGGACTGCTGGCAGCTCAACGAAGCGTTTTGGTACCGAACCGTACGCGGGGTGCCTTTAGGAATTTTAAAATATGCCATGAGCGCCGATGGCAAAATTGCTACTACCACTGGACACAGTGCCTGGGTAACGGGAGAAACGGCACGGCACTGGGTGCACCAGTTGCGTTCTAGCTGCGATGCGGTGGTGGTCGGGGGTAATACCGTACGCCAGGATAATCCCTATTTAACTAGTCACAACGAAAATTTACCCAATCCGCTGCGGGTGGTGATGAGTCGTACGTTGAATTTGCCCCTATCGGCACATTTGTGGGAAGTGGAACGGGCACCAACGTTGGTGCTGACCGAACCCAACGCCAACCCCCAGATGCAGCAGCAGTTGCAGGAAATGGGTGTAGAAGTGGTGGAACAAACTCCGCTAACGCCACAGCGGGTGATGGGCTATCTCTACGAACGCGGTGCCATGTCGGTGTTGTGGGAATGTGGCGGTACGCTGGCCGCCCAAGCGATCGCGCAAGGGGCAGTCCACAAGGTAATCGCTTTTGTAGCAGCCAAATTGGTAGGAGGACAAGCGGCTCCCTCACCAGTGGGAGATTTGGGCATTTTGAAAATGACGGAAGCACTGCCTTTACAAAATGTCCGATGGCGATCGCTGGGTGCTGATTATTTATTGGAAGGATATCTCAGCCGCACGGGAACCCCAACCATGGAAACAACGTCTCGGGTAGATCGGGCTTGACAAAATTACCAAGATAGGATATATAGCATGATAGCTCAATGGTGGCATCAAAGTTGGGCTAAACGAACATAGCAGGTCCCATAGAAACCTATAGGCAAACCCATAGAAAGCTGCTAAAATTTTTTTGTACGTATTCAACCCATCCCAATCTCCCAAATTGTTTCATCGATGGGTGGTACGGCTTAGCCAAATTTCACAGGCTTGGCTGGCAGAGTCCCAAGCGATTCTGGAAATTAAGCACAAGCGAAAAGGTAAAATTGTTCCCGAGCTTCCCTTTGACAAGGGCAAGTGTCCATAGGCTAAAAATCTAGCTGAAAATTTTTGAACTGGTGTGAGGGTTATCGGAACCAATGAGTCAGAAACTGCGCAATTCCTTACTGGCAGCGCCCATTTTATTGGGCATGACCTGCAGCTCCGTGGCTGCGGCTCCAGAAGGTCAACAAACCAAAGTCTCCCAGCTTCTCTCTGAAACCGAAGCTGAGTCCCAAAGCATGGGTCAGGTAACTTCGGTTTCCCAGCTGCGGGACGTACAGCCTACCGACTGGGCTTTCCAAGCTCTGCAATCCCTCGTAGAACGCTACGGATGTATTGCTGGGTATCCCGACCGCACTTTCCGCGGTAACCGGGCGATGACTCGTTATGAATTTGCAGCGGGTCTGAATGCCTGTATGGAGGTAATGACCCAGCTAATCGAGCAAAGCACGGCTGACTTGGTGCGTCAAGAAGATTTGGCCACGCTACAACGGCTGCAAGAAGAATTCCAAGCGGAACTAGCTACCCTGCGGGGTCGAGTAGACAGCTTGGAGGCCCGTACGGCAGAACTAGAAGCCAATCAATTCTCCACCACGACCAAACTGAACGGGGAAGCGAAATTCTTCCTCGGCGATGCTTTTGGTGGCGAAGACCTCAATAGCGATATCCAAACCACCTTCAGTGGCATGGCGGAGCTGACTTTGGATAGCAGCTTCACCGGACGCGATCGCTTGCGGACACGCCTACTAGCCGGCAACATTCCCGGATTTGGGGAAGATGTTACCGGCACCAATATGGCGTTTATCGATGATGAAGATGATAGCGGTCTTGCCTTTGAACTAGACGAGTTCTACTATCGCTTCCCCCTCGGAGACAATCTCAGAATTTGGGTAACCGCAGTAGGTACGGACATCGATGATATCTTCTCGGAGGACGCTTTCGTAGGGGGTCCTTACCTGTCTGAATTTGCCGACAACAACACCCTGTTCGACCAAACCGATGGTGCTGGTGTGGGTGCCAACTTCAAGTTTAGCGAAAACCTCGGTTTGGATGTCCTCTACATGGCAGACGAAGACGACGCTAGCGAGCCTGGTTTGGGAGAAGGTATATTCAACGGACCCTACAGTGTCGGTGCTCAGCTGAACTTTGCTGCTGGTAAATTGGACGCCAGTCTTTCCTATCTCAACACCTTCAACGGCGAACCTGGTGGCGGTACGGGTAGTGCCTTTGCCGACGATCCTTTTGCTGGCGGCGACCTTAACTCCCACCACATCGGTCTCCAAACTGCCTATCGTCTGAGCTCCAAATTCCACGTTGGTGCTTTTGGTGGTGTGGTCTTCTCTAACCAAACCGACAGCGACAACGACGCCACCATTTGGACGGCAGCTTTACAACTTTCCTTCCCTGACTTGGGTGGCGAAGGGAATGTCGCAGGTATTTCCGTTGGTATTCCTCCCAAAGCTAGCGACAACGACTTTATTGGTCGGGAAGACGAGGATACCTCGGTCATCGTTGACGTTGCTTACGAGTACGCACTAACAGACAATATTTCCTTAACCCCTGGTGTGATTTGGGTTATCAATCCAGAACACAACGATAATAACGAAGATATTGTTGTTGGTGCTCTCAAGACTACCTTTGAATTCTAAGGGAAGCTTTCCAGGGTAAACTGACCGAAGCTTGTTTGACAAAAATAAAGAAAAGTAAAGCCCAGTTTTGGAGCTGGGCTTTTTTATATTATTGTGCTATCCCAATCTCATACCAAATCCGTACTGGCAAAACCCGATAATGCAAGCGGGTAATAACCCCCTATTGTTCCCCTTGTAAAGCAGGGGGACGGTTCGGTTACCATTTCCTTAATAATATGCAAGAGATAATAGAGGCATTTTTGTAGGGGCGCAACGCGTGAGCGCCCCTACCAGGGCAATTGAAAAATTCCAGACAATCGTTGTTTTTCAGAAATGGTATTATATTTGTGGTTTAGCAATATCGGATTTCGCATCAGTCCAAGACTAAAACACCATTGCCTTAAAATCCTTTCGATTTTGTAGAGGGACGTATGTGAGGGACTCTCCATTCCAGCGTTTCCGCTGTTCGTTGTTCGGCATAATTTTTTATATTTCGTGATAATATTAAAGATTCTCTAGAGAAAGTAGATTTTCTAGAAAACCTGCGCTACGATAAAGAGATTCAGAAACATTGGTGTGAGGTTTTTGAAAGCAAATGAAGCACAAGATCTATACATCTTTAGTAGCGACTCCCCTTTTGTTAGGCTTGGCTGGTCACTCGGTAGGTGCAACTCCCGAAAACGAACCTACCAAAGTGTCAGAGCTGTTAGATTCATCAAAATCTCTGCAGCAAGTTACTTCCGTATCACAACTGCGGGACGTACAGCCTACCGACTGGGCTTTTCAAGCGCTGCAATCCCTCGTAGAACGCTATGGCTGCATTGCGGGATATCCCGACCGCACCTTCCGCGGCAACCGGGCGATGACCCGGTACGAATTTGCAGCGGGTCTGAACGCCTGCATGGAGGTAATGACCCAGCTAATCGAACAAAGTACGGCTGATTTAGTTCGTCAAGAAGATTTAGCCACCCTGCAACGCTTGCAAGAGGAATTCCAAGCGGAACTGGCTACCTTGCGCGGACGGGTAGACAGCTTGGAATCACGTACGGCAGAATTAGAAGCCAATCAGTTTTCTACCACCACTAGGCTCACAGGTTTTGCTTACTTTTTCCTAGCAGATACCTTTGGTGGCGAGGATTTGCCTGGAGGTGGCGACACGCAAACCACCTTTAGTGGCGTTGGTTACCTGAGTTTTGAAACCAGTTTTTCTGGAGAGGATTTGTTGCGGACTCGCATCGTGGGAGGCAACTTGCCCAACTTCGACCGCAGCGAAACGGGAACCAATATGACCCAAGTGTTCGCGCGTTTCGATACGGGCAACGATATTATCTTTGATGAGTTTTTCTATCGCTTTCCTGTCAACGATAGCATTACGGCTTGGGCTACAATTACAGGAACGGATATTGACGATATCTTTTCCCAAGCGGCTAGCACTTCTCTAAATGGCAACGCCCTATCCGATTTCAGCCAACACAATCCACTGATCTACGAAGAAACCACCGGTGCTGGTTTTGGTGTGAATTTTCAACTAAGCGAAAACTTGCGGGTTGATGCCATCTACATGACCAGTCCGGGGGATGCTGCGGATTCTGGTTTGGGACAGGGATTTTTCAACGGCGACTACGCCACTGGTTTGCAGGTAAGTTATTCTGGTGGCGATCGCTTTGATGTCTCTTTAGCCTATCTCAACAGTTTCGCCAACAACGGCAGTGCCAATTTAGGGGGAACCGAAGGTAGCCTCAACGCCGACCAACCCTTTGGCGATAGCGATACCATGGGTCACCACGTGGGGCTGCAAGCCGCCTTTCGTCCGAGTTCCAGCTTTGAAATCGGTGCTTGGGGAGGCTTTGTCTTTGCTAACCAAACAGATAGCGACGACAACGCCACCATCTTTACCACGGCTGTACAATTGGCTTTCCCCGATTTAGGTGGAGAAGGCAATCTAGCTGGCTTGGTCATTGGCATTCCACCAAAAGCAATTGACAACGATGACAGTTTGCGGGAAGACGATGATACTTCCATTCTTGTGGAAGCGTCCTATAAATACCAAATTACTGACAATATTTCTCTTACCCCCGGTGTGATTTGGGTTATTAACCCAGAACACGAAAGCGGCAACGAGGATATTGTCTTAGGTGCTTTGCAAACTGTTTTCTTCTTCTAAATCCTGGTTTCCCAAGGCACTAGATAAGCGGAAAACAGGGGACATAGAAGGGACGATCGCTCGATCTTTCCCCTGTTCCCCCTCTTTTTATTGCGCGATCGCATCTGGTTGCTTAACCGTAGATGGTTGAAAATGCTGTTCCAACAGCTGGGGAATTTCTTCCGGTTGAATGCTTTTGTAGCGTGTCTTATCTGGCATCACCAGAAGATTGGGACCGGCTTTACATTTTTTCATACAGCCGGTGGGTTGGATAGCAATTTTTCCCTGCAAACCGCGATCGCTAACTGCCTCGGCAAGTGCCTTATGAATGCAATCAGCCCCCCGTTTGCGGCAGCTTGACTTTCTACACAGCAAAATCTTGCCTTGCGGCTGGCTGGTTGTGGTATTGCGAGCCACTGATGGGGGGTTGTCAACCTGCCAGTAGGATGTTTCTTTTGTCGCTTTAGCCGTTTCGCTAGCTGCAGGGGTAGCTGTTTCCCCTTCAACCGCTGCACCAACGGGAACGATGTGGTAGACCTTGCGTTTGCGTTCGTTCTTTTTCAGGTGTAGCACCTCTTCCCCCTGCACTTGCACCCAAATTCCTGGTTGTAGTCTTTGCTGCAGCAAATAGCGGCTGGATTTGGGAAGCTGAAGTTTCAGGTCATATTCCCCTGCCTGGGTAGACAGTCGAAACGATTTCTTGGGTTTGCCATTTTTGTACACAAATCCTAGAAATTGCCCTTCTAATTGAAACGGAGATACTTGCTTTTTACTTTTACCCATGGTATTTTCCTAAGATCGTTATCGGTCGGATTATCGGTTGGAATCGAGTTTCCAGCAGTCTTCCAGCCAAGTTGCCAGTTCTCGGCGGTCGTAGGTCAGCTGTCGCAGTACGCTATCGAGTTGAATCATGGCGTGAAAGCTCGATAGACGCACCCGTAAAGGTTGGTTGGTGGCACACCAGCAGGGAATGGCAAGTTCTTGCAGCCGCCGATATGCCTGCCATCTTTGGGCCCAATCAATCTGCTCTATTTCCACAGTGTCTTCAACGGTTTTTGGTGCTTCCATGGAACGGCCTCGCTCGCTTCAGTGTTTTTGCAAAAAATTTGCACTTAAAAAGGGATAAGAAAACGGCCATCCCTCGATCCCATAGCCGAGTGTTGACCGAGAAAGAGCCGCACTAGCAGATTATCAATCCCGCTATTTCCTTGGTTTTTTAGCTGGTATTTTCGATAATAGATGAAAAAAGTTTTCATTTACAACCCCGAAGATGTGAAAATTTCTTAAAATTTTGGGTACTGAAGTTGGGGGAGTCTATGGGGGGATTGCCGGTAGCGTTGTCTGGGGTAAGTTTGTAAAATTCCATAAAGACCCTTAAGAAATTTCAGTTGCGGACTGAACCAAAACGAGGAGAAGTCGAACCTATGACGACGACCCAGCACACCCCCCTACAAGCTTTCGACCAGGTCAAAGAAAATCCGGTACTGCTAGACACTTCCGTTACCCAGCCAGTTTGCGAAGGCTTGAACGTCATGCTCGCCAGCTTCCAAGCCCTATACTTGCAGTATCAAAAGCATCATTTTGTCGTAGAAGGGGCTGAATTTTATCCCATCCATCAGTTCTTTCAAGAAAGCTATGGCGAAGCCTCTGAACACGTTCACGAAATTGGCGAACGCTTGAACGGTTTGGGCGGCGTTCCGGCGGCAAGCTTCTCCAAGTTACAGGAACTGTGCTGCTTTGAAACCGAAACTGATGGGGCTTACAATGCCCGTGCCATGCTAGAGCACGATTTAAAAGCCGAACAGGCAATTATTACCCAACTACGCCGGCAAGCTGCCCAAGCGGAAAGTCTCGGCGATCGCGGTACCCGTTACCTATACGAAGAAATCCTACTAAAAACCGAAGAACGCGCCTACCACATCGAGCACTTCTTGGCTAGCGACACTCTAGTAGTTCGCAGCTAACCCAACGACAGACACCTTGACACCCGCTCAAATTTGCTTCCCACTCGCCTTGGTTTGCCCCTGGCGGGTTTTTTTGCGGCCCCCATCACCCATGCTGCTACGATCGGAGTTGTTTGCGAAAGCCTCTAGCAATCAGGAAGGATGGCCAATGAACCCAGCGATCGCGAAAATTATTCACCTGCTGCAAACCAAAGGCAGCCAGCCATACGGCAACGAAGCCGTCAGCCAACTGGAACATGCCTTGCAATGCGCCACCTTAGCCGAAACCAACCAAGCACCACCAGAGTTGCTAACTGCTGCTTTGCTGCATGATTTGGGACACCTGATGCACAATTTGGGAAAAGATAGTAGCGATCGCGGTATTGACGATCGCCACGAATATTGCTGCTTGGGCATGCTGCGATCGATATTTCCCCCTGCGGTTACCGAACCCATTCGCCTGCATGTAGAAGCCAAACGCTATCTTTGTGCCACAGAACCCCAATACTGGCAGGAACTATCCGCCGCTTCCCAAAAAAGCTTAAAGCTACAAGGGGATACTTTCTCCCTCGAACAAGTGCAGCAATTCCAACAGCAGCCCTACGCCAAAACCGCCGTAAAGCTGCGCCGATGGGACGAACGAGCGAAAGTTCCTGGAAGAAAAACGCCCCATTTAGAACATTTTATTCCTTACTTGGAACAAGCCATGCTGCCACCAACTATGTCGTTTCGTCGCGGTTGATGGCATAACGGCTGGGCGTACCGAGAAATGGCAGCAAAAGCATCCAGTGCAACTGTTCCACGCGCAAATTCCTTTGATACTCCGAAAGTCCGATGGTCATGGTTTGCTGGCTGGCGGCAGGGCGATCGCGATAGGTCCCAAACAAATAATCCCACCAGGGAAGATTGAAGCCAAAATTGCTGTTGGTTTCCTGCGGAACCACTGAATGGTGGACTCTGTGCATATCTGGCGTCACCACAAACAACCGCAAAACGCGATCGAGTTGTTGGGGCAATGTCACATTACCGTGATTGAACATGGCAGTGGCATTGAGCAGAACTTCAAAAATCAAAACCCCCAACACAGGTGCCCCCAACAACAGAATGGCTGCCATTTTGATGCCCATAGACAAAAGAATTTCTAACGGATGAAATCGCAACCCCGTAGTAACATCAAAGTCAATATCTGCGTGATGGACTTTGTGCAGCCGCCACAGCGTGGGCAGGGCATGGAACATTACATGTTGCAGGTAAATGACGCCATCTAGGACAATAACGGAAAGAACGACAGCTTGCCAGTAGGGGATATTCGCGACGTTCAACAATCCCCAACTGCGTTCGGTTGCGATCGCGGCTACGCCGACCGCTGCCATGGGAAACACCAACCGCAAAATCGCAGTATTGAGAACGACAATGCCCAGATTGCTCAACCATCGCACTGGCTTGGAAACCGATAGTTGCCGGCAAGGGGCGATCGCTTCCCAAAGTGCCATCGCCAGCAAAACCCCAAAGAAGGCAGAAAATCGGATAATCGGTTCGCTGTTCATAAGAAGTCAAAATTGAACATATATCGATATTTTCATGTATAGCATGATTTTTCAAATGCTAGCAAAGCGCAAGTATGTCGTTTTGCCAGCATTGTCGTGCTAGCCTGGGAGGGTTTTCTGGAAATCCTGTCTGATATAAAATTCTAAATTCTCCCTTTTAGCGTGATTTTGGGAAAATGAAATCCGATCGCTAATGTAGGGGTAGCGCCCCCTACCTACCCCTACAAAAGGGACCCACAGCGGGAGTTGCCCCGACAAAAAAATTGTGGTTCTTCCATGTCAGATTTGGTATTCAAGGGAAGAAAGGTTATCCCAAGTTTTCTAAAACGACTCATTCGGTGGAATATAAAACATCAGATTAGAATCCTTCTAAGTGCAAAAAGTATACGACTTCACTGATAAAAAGAGAATCGGGAAACTCAAATTAATTGTTTCAAGGGATTTGAATTCCTTTTTTCCCGCACCAATTAAACGAGTTCGCATTCTTTGAAAAACGAAGCGAAAAGTAACTCCATCCACTCAACCGTAACAAGTAGAAGAAGTTTCGCCCAGGAGAACCTCAATCCCAGAACGGTCGAAAGGCTAGAAGTCGATATGCCCGTAAGCATTTAAAAGTAAGTAGGTAACGAAAAGAGAGCGTCAATGGGATCGTCGTGCAATTTTTTCGATAGCAGCTGTGCGGTCATGCGGCAGAAAGCACAAATATCACCACTGGTGGGATGTCCGCAACTTTGACAGGTATTCAGTTCGGTGGCATCGTCGCGGGTAAAGTAGTGGCTGCCACGTTCCAAATATTCCATGAGGAATTTCTGTTTCATGCCAGGGGATTCTGTTTCTAGATTGTTGAGCAGTTCTTTGTAAAAATGGGAACGTGCCCCCAGCGCATTGGGACATTCCTCGACAATATAGTCAATGCCAGTAAGTACGCAGTAGGCGGCGGTTTCCCGTTCCGAAAGCCGAATTAACGGTTTTACCTTGCGGGCAAATCCTTTTTTGCTACCTTCGAGAACTGGCGATTGCCGGGCTAGGGCTTCCGTATTCCAACCCAATACATTGCCCAACAGGGTAGCCGCTTCGTCGTCTAAATTGTGCCCAGTCGCGATCGCATGGTAACCGCCATCAAAGGCCTCGCGATTGAACAGGTATCGCTTGCTCAACCCACAAGCAGAACAGGCCGGTCGGTTGGTATACTGGGTAGCATCGGGAATATCAAAACCGTATTTATCCGCTAAAGATACGTAGCGCAGTTGGGCGTTGCGTTGTGCGGCAAATTTTTGCGCTTTTTCACCTGAGGTTTGCGAGTATTCACCAATTCCCAAATCTATGTATAAACCATCCGCTTGGTAACCTAGTTGCAAAAGTACATCCCACAAGGCGAGGCTGTCTTTGCCTCCAGAAATAGCGACCAAAACGCGATCGCGGTGGCGGAACATGCTAAATTTTTTAATGGTACGCTTGACTTGATTTTGGAAATATTCCAAGAAATGCTCACGGCAGAAAGCGCTGTTGTGGCGTTTGAGTTCGATAACCGCTTTTTGCCGGCACTTTTTGCATTTCATAAGGCATTTCCTCCTGAAATCGCCGAACGAACTTCTAACTCGGTACCATCGCGAACCACTTCGTCAGGCGTCAGTAAGGTATCCCCACAAATGGCGATGACTGCTTCTGGATTTAGCTGCAACTCTTCCAGAATATCTTTAATGCGACGACCGCCTTGGCAGTACCATTCTCGATGTTCGGGAACTGTCATGAACACACGAACCCCAGAAGATTGGTTTTGCTTGGCTTCGCTCATAACCAACCCTTGCCAATGCTTCTAATGGGGTATGATAACTGAGTTACAAGGCTTGACAATCTAGATAGTTTTTCGGTTTTTTGCCAATACATTGTACTGACAAAACGGACACATTCCTATCAAACTGCCATTTGCGATCGCCGCCTACTTGCGTTTTCTCGGAGATCGGTTTTCTACCTATCGGGAAAATACGGATTTGGAGATTCTCCGAGTTGGTTGGCTGCCCTCAAGCTTATGCGATCGCGTGTGGAAAATTTAGCGAATTTGACTTTGGTGAATCATCCCTATGGAACCGCAAGCATCGGTATAGTACCACTCACCATCGTTGCCGTATAAATTAATGGTATTTTGCTGGCGAACCGAACAGATAATATCGCCATTTGGGTAAGCTCGAACGTTGGATGGTGGGTCAAAAACCACAGCTGTTCTCTGCTGCGGATTGGCGCTAGCATGGCAAACAAAATCAATCATTCCTTGGGTGGCTCGACTTTGGGGAGAATACCAGCCAAATCCTTCCGCATACCAGCGATTGCGCGAACAATCCGCCGTAGCCGCGATCGATTCGCTACCAATTCGGTACTGAAAATCAACGCCTCGGTCGGTCATCACCATACTGTACCAATTTACCCAAATAGTTTCCCCTGTGGAAGCGCTTCCCATATTCAGCCAAGTCTGCCCCGAACTATTTCTACGAGCGTTGCAAACGTAGTTAAACATATCTTGGGTGGCTTGGCTTTGCGGTGAGTACCAACCATATCCGTCAGCATACCATTTATTCCCCTCACAGTAGGCAGTGGCGTCGATGGTTTCGTTGCCAATGCGGTAGCGAAAATCAATGCCCCCTGGCTGGCTGCGGATGCTATCGCTGTCTACAAAAATAGATTCTCCGCTAGAAGCACGACCCATGTTTATCCAATTAACTGCGATCGCGGGATAAGCCAACACAGCCGTTGCCAAGGCAGCAGAAACCCCAGTCGTCAAAAAGTTCTTTTTCATTGACCGAACTCCTTAGGAAAGTTTTGTTTTTTATCGCTTATTTATCCCTATCTGCCAACAAGATATATTTTGATTTTAGCACGAGAAAAATTTTCTTATTTAAATCGCAATATTTTGTCATACAAACAGCCATATCCCTGTAGATACGAAGGTATTAATACCAAATCCAACATAGAGAAACCACAATCTTTCTGTAGGGGGAGGCAGGGGGGCACTATTCCTGCATTTTTGTGGGTGTATGTACATCGGATTTCGTATGACTAGGTGACAAATATATCCTACCATTTCCTTAACAATCTGCAATAAACAATTGGGATATTTCTGTAGGGATTCTGTGCGAAGCGCCTCTGCGAAGATAATAAAAAAGATCTCAAAAAATTCTTGTTTTTCAAAAGTCGTATCCTTCTTCCTCCTTTTCTACCCAAATGCCGAAAGTCACAAAATTCCCCTTTATTCATTGGATTGCGATCGCGGCGAGCAAATACTGGTTTGCCAGCGCCGACGAACTTGTTGCAATTCTTCACTAGGATTGGCAACGGAAAAAGCTTCTTGGATAACATCCGATCGCCACCCTTGTTGTTGAAAATATTGGGCGCGATGCAGGGCAATTTCGTTGGCATTGGCACCTTGTTGTTGGAGTTTGGTTTCTAAGTCGCGCACATTTCCCCAATGTTGGGCGCGCGTGGCATAAGGAGAAACTTGAAACGGTACTTCCAAAACAGCATTTTCTCCTAAAAATGCTACCCAATCGTAAGCTTTTCCTGGCTGCAGGGGATCGCCATCGTAAACCACATGGGAATCGTCAGGGGTAACTGGTTGGCTCCACAAAACCGTATCGCGTCTGTTGCGGGGTTGCACTTCAACTTTGACCAATTCTCCCTGCCAGACAAATACCGGTTGTTGGTGCCAAATTTCGTTCCTTGGCGCGATCGCGCAAATGTCTCCTCGATTTACTAAAGGAGTATCGCCTTCACTTTCCCCCGGTTCTTCTCGGTTGAAAATTGTCGTCCAAGATAAATTATTTTCTTGGGCACGAACTGGTATTATTCCTATTTGAAATAATAAGAAAATAATAGGTAAAGTTTCCATAAGATTGGGTAAAAATTTCATCAAAAACCTCCCATTTCTCTGTGGCTTAAGCCGTGCTCGCCGTCGCTTTCTCCTGGTGGTTGATTTTGTATTAGATTGGTCCAAGGAATATCTATTTTTTTGAGATCGACCCATTGAAAGGAAAGCAGACATCCCGTGAAAATACTAATTGAAATCAATGTAATTTTTATCATTGTTTTCGTCTCCAAAGCATAGGTAGTAGATAGCTGCTTAAAGCTACAGCTGGCAAAACCATGGGAATGGCAATTTGCCACCAAACGTATATTTGTAGGCTGGATGCTACGTATAAAATTGCGATCGCGCTGCCAAAATAAAATATTTTTCGACGCGAAGGTAACTGACTGCGATTGACAAACATTTTTTTGAGAATACTACCCAACACAACCATCACCGCGATCGCGAGAATATCGGGAATCCAATAAATCCGACGCTGGTTGAGTATATGATCTATCATAAAAGCATGAATTTCACCACCGTAAATCTCCATTCTATCTTTATCAGCAATCCAATATTGAAATGCATCGGGAATTGGATGCCCATCGGGACTACCTTGCGTCAATCCCATATTGTCATATTCTCCGGGAATTATAATAGCAGCTTGTGTGTTTTGAAGAGATGATTTCTGGTTTGACATAGCTAATAAATCTCTAGCAGTTATCGTTTGATAAACGCTGCTGGAAGGAATAGAAAAATCAATGGTAGGGTGGAACCATCGTTGCCCTAGAAATTGATAGGCAAAACTAGTAAAAACTGGTTTTTGCCAGGGATAAAAGAAACGATCTTGCTGTAAGTTTTCGTATTTTTTTGGAAGTTTTTTCTTCATTTGTTTGATTAAATCTGATTGGCTTTTTAAACTAGGTTTTGGGAACATGTGTTCGGCATTTTCTGCTCGAATTTCTACCAACCAAGCCAATACATATGGAAACGGATAGGGAATTTCTTCTGGTTCTTTTCCCAGGAGAAACCGCATGTACCAAACTTTTGTATAACTGGGATTGGTCAACCCATATATGTGACCGTTCAAACTCCAATTGGAGCTTGCCAAATTGGAATTAACCGAATTCCAACTCCCCTCCTCAGACCCCCTAATAGCAGCAAAAACAAACCAAGTCGGTGGTGTTTGAGTGACACCAGATTTTAGCGATCGCGCCAAATAAGCATCGTTTTCTTCCTGATGAAAATCAAGCAAATAATCAATACCAACAATGGGTACATCTAAAGCCGTTAATTTGTCAACTAATCTAGCCAAATAGCGGCGGTTTAAAGGTGTCGGTTTGCTAATTTTATCAGGTGCCGATCGCAAAGAACTGGCGTCAATTTCGACTAACAAAATTGGCGGTGGTAATTGTTGCGACAATTTGGGAGTAGAAAGTTGCCCGGTGTAGTCGCGATAAATCGATTGAGCAAGTTGTCTGGTTGCCAACAACCAAGGTTGTATTGGTAGCTGTTCCAAGCTGCATAAAAAGACAAGAGAAAGGACAAAAGCTTCCAGTTTATTGGGCAAACATTGTTTAGCTTTCGCCAGCCATCCCCGTGGTTGCAAGCGAAACAGTTGGGCATCGGGATGTCGGAAAATAGAAGGAATGAGATAGGCAGAAGGATAGGTTAAATTTTGCTTGGTTTTGAGATATTTACAGGTAGACAATAGGGCATCATGAACGTTTTCGCCAACGGAAATTTTTTGTAGAAATTCGGTTAAAAATTCTTTCGCAACGCGGTCGTGGATAGGTTCGCGCATAACCACCACTTGCGACAACCCCAAATCGATGACAGCATCGGCAATATTTAACCCGTTGCAAGAGTTGAACAGGGCAAACTTTAATCCTCGTTGGCGCGCCAAAGCCAAATCGCTGGCAATTTCGCTCATGGAAATGGAAACATCGGGTGCGATCGCAATTTCCCCCCCAGTAACTTCCGTTTCGTTGCTATGACCTAAAAATAATAAAATATCCCAACCCAACGGGTCAGTAATTACCCGGCGTAGTTCAGTTTTTAACTGTTGAATATCTCTCCCAGGTTGCCAGCCGAAAAAATGAATATTCAGTCGTTTCTCTAGATGAGAAATTGCTTCTTTCTCTGCTTGAAAATCCAATCCCGTGCTGTCACCAGCAACGGTTAAAATTCTGGGTTTGCGAGCAATAAAAAAGGCTTGGTTTTTGTCGTGGTTGTCGCTACGTAAGTTGTTGGGATAGCGGGAAAAGCGAATCTGGGCTTTGCTGGCAAATTCCGTTGCCAACTCCCAATTTTCCCAAGGGAAGCGGGCAATTTCCAAAGGATAGCAACTCAGAAAAATATCTACAATACAAGGAGTATTGCTACTGTCATTGCTGTGTTGGGCAATTTGCGAGCGAAGATCGAACAACTCTGCACTGCGCAACCAACGATGAAATTCGTAGGTAAACTTGGCTTCCGCCTGTACCAATTTGGCATGCCAATCCACTGGCGAGGCATCCATAGCGCCGCTAGCCACCACCCGACCCCGCAAAGCAGTTTTGTAAAAACTGATATAGATACGCTGCCATTCTTGATATAAATTGGTGAGAAACGTAGGATATTTGACATGGGCAAGCAGCTGTTTTCCCTGACCCCAATCCAGTTTAAACAGGCAGAACTGTTCGACTTTACAAATATTCAAGCGGTATTGAACTGTAGGCATAATGGTACAAACAAGAGATGGTTGCCAAAAAAAACTGTAGGTTCGGTAAGTTTTGAGAAAGCTATTTGTCCGCCATCGTGGATTTTCATCAACCCGCTACTAACCAACTACTGTTTGGGCTAGGGTTTCGATCGAAACGACAAAATTTGATAACCATCCAAACTGCGATCGCGGTCATTGGAGTCCTATATTGCTATTATGGCACTACTGGGATGCGAGGAAACTTGAATTTACCGTTGCTGGTTCGAGTTGACAACCAAATCAATTAAGATATCCCCTCCTCGTCGGGGCAAAAAATAAACGGAGGCAGCGCGATCGCGTCTCGATCGTCTAACGCTATGGCAACAGAAAAAGACTCCCATCGTTCGCCCACAACACAAGCATAGAGAATGGTTTCGCGATCGCCAGGATTCACCTTTTTTTCTAACAACAAATCAGTTTCGTCGCTAATCCGTAGCGTCGTTCCCACCGGTAGCGTCACCCCCGCGTTGGTACTTAGAATAAACAACAAACTCCACTGGTCGCTTGGCGCGATCGCCTCATGGCTGGATTCGGTATCGGTCGCTGGCATGTGAGGAAGATCGGCAGACGCGATCGCGTATAATTTCAGCGAGATGCCCCCCAGTTGCATGTTGCGATAGGCCCCCCTAGCTGTTTCGGAAATTTCTAAGCCATTACGCTCCAACTGTAACAAAATCGCATCCAAATCCGCCGTTACCGATCGCAACGCCGAAGTAGCCGGTGTGAGACTGGGTAGTAAAACCCAGGAAAGTTCGCTAGCAGTGGTTTGGATTTCATCTTGCAGCCATTTGGCAACATTAATCGCTGGTTGACAAATTTCCCGCAACCGTTCCAGCAAGCGATGGTGTTGGTAAGGTTGGTCGGCAGTTGCCAGTTCTAGCAACTCTGGATTGGCTAAAATCGATTTGACCCGTTCGTAAGCCACCATTTCCCACCAGGGGCGATCGCTGCTTTGTAGTTGCGAAACAATTGGTGTGAGTTCTTCCAACTGTTCCCAGGCAGCCATGGCACTTGCCCCTGGCAACGGCAACGCCTCGCCTTCCAAACATCGCAAATACAGCAACAAGCGATCGGGTGATTCAAACCAACTCAGGGGAACAAAATCGTGCCAATCCTCTTCTGGGGATAGAGACTCGTGGCGGCAGCGTTCTCGCAATTTGTCGTAGCGCAACACACCCAAAATTCGAGCTTGTTCTGCTTCTTCCGCCACTTCCACCGCCACGTAAAAATGATGGGCAAACGTTGGTAAGTGCAAGCTAACCCGCGGCATCGCGATCGCATCATCCGTCAAACTTCCCATTGCCACCGGTAGAATTTTCCACCCTCCTGCCTGGAGATATCCCACAGCATTGGTAGCCGGTGCGTATTTTTTCTGAAATTTGGCTTCTACTGGCACTGCCAGCGATCGCTGCTGCAACCACTGTTGCAATCCTCCCAAAGCCAAAAACTGTAAGTACATTTGCCATTGTTGGGATTCGTAACCCATCTCCGATGTCATCTCCACCGCTTGCGATGCGCGATTGGGTTCGATGGCAAAAGCATTGGTATCGAGGCTTTCCCAATCAAAAAAAGAAGGTGATTGAACCATAGCACCAATCGAAACTCCATATGAAACATGAAACTAACCAAATCCCAATCCTCGCCAACCTCTTTCGATATTGACTGAGACGCTAAATTGAGAAAGAAAACCATTTCGCTGAGATTTCCATCCGAAAATGGTTGTCGGTACGCGATTGGTTCGCGAAACGACGCTACCTTGACAATCTTCTATATTTCCACCCATGGAGGAACTTATGCCAAAAGGGAACCGTTACAATTGATTTTTTATGGCGACAGTTGGAACTGTTCGCGCAGCAAACGACACAAACGTTGGGCAAATAGACTCTGTTGGGCGTTTTTTTTCGGAAAGCTGGCTTCTTTTTCCGCTGCGGCGATCGCAGTTTCCACCTGTTCGTTGAGGGCAATTTCTATATTTGCCTCTAAATTTTGCAACTCCTGTGGCGTTTTATACTGCCGTAGCTGTTGCCAAATAGAATCTTTGAGATCGAGTATCATTTTTTGGCGTACGTCGGTACGAAACTCTTTTAACTGTAACAGGCGCGTTACTTGATACTGTGCTTTCAACTCCAACTGTTGGGCTATGTCTCCCATCGCCATTCCCTGGCAGTGGAATAAAAACAATCCCTGCAATAATTTTTGGGATTGGGTGGTTTTTTGACGCTGCTTTTTCCGCAAGCGATCGCGCAAGACTGCTTCCAGAGAACGATCCAAACTGCGTACAAATTCTTGGCGGTAAAATTGTAGAAAATCGATTTGCGCTTGGGTGTTGTTGGTGTCATTTTCCCTGGCAGGCAGCGGTGCTGCATATTGTTCGTATTCCAGTTTTTGGGAAGTTTCGGGAATGTCTAAAGATTGGCTGGGCATGAAACCGCCGCGTCGGTAAATGCGATACTGGCGCAAGCGATCGGCTAAAGATTGCAGTTGTTCTAAAATGGTTTCAGGAGACTGTTGTTGGGCAAGGTTAGGCTGCATGTCTTGCGCGATCGCGGTGAGTTGGCTTTGGGTAGGAGGCAAACAGCGATGGGAATATCCCTGTTGTTTTTGTCGCAAGCGTTGGGCGCGATAAATGCGATGGTAGCTGGCTAGCAGGGTTTTGGTAAACTCAATTTCGGCATGGGTGTATTGGTGAAACTCGCCTAAAATTTTGGTTAGTTGTTTGGGTTGGGTATCGTTTAAAATTGCCCAGTCGCTGGCTAGATAAACACCGTGTTGTAATAAAAAACGATTGAGTTCGCGATCGCGTTTGACCAGTTTATCTACCCAATTGGCAAGACTGCCCCGTTGGGGATTGAAAGTTTGTAAAATTTGCACCGCTAGGGGTTGGTATGAGGGAACCGATGCCGATGCCATGGATTTGATAGATTCTAACGAGTCGTTTAAAACCAAAGGCAGCAAGTCATCGCGATTGAACCCATGTTGCTGCCCAAATTGCTTTTCCAATTGGGAACAAACGCGACAAATTTGATGGGAAATGTAACAGCGCCAGCACAAACTCACCTTTTCCTGGTATTGAGGATCCTGCCACAGCGCCAGTAACCGAGGTTCGATGTTCGTGTCAGCAATGCTATCGGAGTGGAAAATATGGGGAAACTGCTGGCGGAAAAACTCCTTTGCCGACGGAATTTCGACAATCAAAACCGTTCCCGCAGCCGTTAGTTTTGCTAGTTGCCAGTATCTGGAAGGGGTACCCACGCCGCTAATTTTTCCTTTCGCTGATTTGGAAGGTATCTTTTACCTATCCTAAGTGGCACTGGTGAAAATATGTTGGATGACCTGCAAGAAAATTCATAGCATTTCCTTAAAAGTATGCTAGCAATAATCGCGGGGACTTTTGTTGGGGCGCAACGCGTGAGCACCCCTACTAGGAAAATCGGAAAATTCTAGAGAATCATTGTTTTTTAGAAATGGTAGAAGCTATTCTATATTGCCTGATTCCCCGGGGGGTGGTTGACGCTGAATCCCCTGACGAACAATTAAGGTTTGTAAAATTTTCTTGACAATGGGAGCGGCCGTTGTTCCACCGCTGCCCCCTTGCGGTTCGTCTACCACGGCTAAGACCAAATAGCGGGGATTGCTGGCGGGAACCATACCGACAAAACTGGTGATGATGGCATTTTCTTTGTAGCCACCGCGGGGATCGGCTTTTTGAGCAGTTCCCGTTTTGCCAGCAATGCGATAGCCTTCAATGGCAGCTTTTTGACCGGTGCCATCTTCCACCACTTCTTCCATCATCGCCAAAACGTCGCGGGTGGTTGGTTGGGAAAAAATGCGGCGGGATTGCCCGAGGGAGGGTTCCCAGTATTTGTTGCCTTGGCGGTCGAATAAGCCTGCTACCACGTGGGGGGTCACCAAGGTACCACCATTGGCGATCGCGGCGTGCAGTTGTGCAAGTTTGATGGCTGTCAGGGAAAATCCTTGCCCGAAGGCTGTGGTAGCGGCCTCTACTTGGGAATTGACAAATTGGGACTTGCTCTTGATATAGCTGGGAATTTCAAAAGGGAGATCGATGCCCACAGTCTCTGACAAACCCAATTTTTGCAGCCAGTTGTAGTAAGTTTCCCGCGGCAACTGTTCCATCACGTGGACCATACCCACGTTGCGGGAGTATTTTAAAATTTCCGTAACCGACTCGACACCTGGTGCCCCCTGTTGGCTGTAGTCGTAGTTGGAAATAGGGTACCCTTCAATGGTAATGCGACCCTCATCGCGAAAGCGGCTGTTGGGCTCTACAGCTCCTGTTTCCAAAGCGATCGCTACGTTAATCGGTTTGAAGGTCGAACCGGGTTCAAACAAATCCGTTACTGCCCAATTCTTAAACAAGCTTACATCAAACTCGTAGTAAGTATTGGGATTGTAACTGGGATGGGTAGCTAAACTCAAAAGCGAACCATCTCTCACATCCATCACCAAAGCCATGCCGCGCTGAGCTTGAAAGCTTTCTATTTGCTCTGCCAAAGCACGTTGAACCATCCGCTGCAAAGGTACATCCACCGTCAGCTGCAACCGCCAATCATCTAAATAAAGAAAGCCCCCTGGCACTTGCCCTTTCACTTCATCTGCCTTCACCACGGGCATCAAAGAACCGTAGCTGCTGCGGCGATACCAAACTTCCGGCACCGAACGCATCAAAACCTCTTCCTGGGAACGTTCTATCCCAGCCTGACCTTGGCGATCGATATCGACGTATCCCACGACACTAGAGCCAATTTCCTGGTAGGGATACAGGCGAACCGAACGACGGACCAGTTCCAATCCATCTAATTGCAAACTACGGATTTTTCTGGCTTGCGTATCGGATACAGTATCTTCCAAGCGAATACCACTTTTGCGCGTCTTGAATTCCGCCAGCAATTCCGCCGGCGATCGCTCTAAAATTGGAGCTAGTTGACGAGCTACCTGTTCGGCAGGTGTTTCGGCTTCGCTCAATGCCTGCGTTGCAGCTTCCCCAGAAGCACCATTGCGGCCAAATAAAATAGGATGGGCGTACAAGACGTAAGCCAAGCGATCGATAGCCATGGTATTGCCCTGGCGGTCTACAATGGGGCGTCGGGGAACAAACGGCTGCAACTGCACCAACTGCTGTTCGGTAGCCCGTTGCTGCAGTATCTCCCCCTGCCATCCCTGCAACCGCAACAAATTTCCCCCCAACAACAATCCAAAACCAATCAAAATCCCCCAAACCATAACCAACCGCATCCGTAAAGTAGAGGGGGATTTGGAATCGGTATGTTTCTTTTTGCGATCGCTGGTTTGTAAGACCCGGGACATGGATTTTGATTCTTCCTTGCGTCATTTTTCCAGAAGAGAGCATGGCGGCATCGGAGCTTCGGAGTTTGACACTCTCACGAATAGAATTCGTGAGATTCTCGCTTCATCGGGTGTGCCTAGATAGATTCGCTATGCTAACCCATCCCCG
>NZ_LNDC01000033.1 GCF_001870905.1 Geitlerinema sp. PCC 9228 | reverse complement strand
ACGTAGCCCCCAAAGGGCTTAGGCTGGTCAGCTACCTGAAGCTGGAGGCATGAAGCCCCCGTGCTTCAGCCGGGGGGTGCTGACCTTCCATTAGGATTGCTATAGATATTATTTATCGATCTCCGGTGGAGACTTCTCTTATGGCTACCAAATATACAATTCATCCAGAAACCCCTCAAATCTATACCATCGATCGCATTGTCAGCGAACTGCGTAACGGGGCGATCGTACTCTATCCTACCGATACCGTTTACGCCATTGGCTGTGATATTAACGTCAAATCCGCCGTTGAAAGAGTTAGACGCATCAAACGACTGTCTAACGACAAACCACTGACGTTTCTTTGTAGTTCCATCTCGAATACAGCCGCCTACGCCCAGGTTTCCGATATCTCCTATCGCATCATGCGGAATTTGGTTCCTGGTCCATATACCTTTCTGCTACCTGCCACCAAGCAAGTTCCCAAAATAGTCATGGATCCCAAACGCAAAACTACTGGGATTCGTATTCCCGATAGCCATGTTTGTCAAGCCCTTTTAAAGGCTTTGGGCAGTCCTATGATTTCCACATCCGCCCATCCCCTACCTCCCGAACTGACCAAATACCACGATATTCCCTTTTTGCAACGAATGGATTTGTTTGACGAACTGGAAAAATTGGTGGATGTGATTGTGGATAACGAACAGGAACAGGGAACTCAAGTGTCTACCATTATCGATTTGACTGGCGATGAAGTGGAAATTGTCCGCAAGGGATTGGGATGGGAAGACGCTGCCGATTTGGTAGCTCAGATTGGTTAGTAGATGCCATTTCCGAGATTTGCCGCCGACAAAAGCAATTTTTTTGGGGACAAAATCTTCGATTTTACAGCAAATTTGGAGATTGTCCGGAACAATTGGCTATTGTTTGTAAATTTTTTCAGGCTTGTCCTGAGCTGGTCGAAGGGCTTGTGTCCTGAACCTGTAATACCCAATCCGACACGTAAAAACCACAAACTTCATTTTAACCATCCCTATTGACAAAGGGAATTACAGCTTGTGCTGAGCTTGACAAAGTAGGGGTTCTGGCTCAGATTTCACGCTTTGGGTATTGCCAGTGCAGATTCCGTGTCGGAGTTTGAAGCTGTATAGGAACCAAACCGGCAAGTTGGCATCTCTGGAAATCGTGCCATGATTTTGCCGGTGGCATTTTCTATGAATATTTGATTGGGTGGACAGCATGCTAGCTGGCACAGTTCCCAGATAGCCAGTTAACCAACTGTCCGTGGGAATTTCTGTTTTCCGATTTGCGGTAACGTTCGCTGGTACGAGCAACCATTTGATAGTCAACCCCCTTGATTGGTGGTGTTTTTGGCTTTGGGAGGGGATCGAGGAAAAACCCAACCGCATCACAGTTGTGCCTAGGACCTGTGCTGTAAGTGTCAACCTAGGGCATCAAACAGTAGCGATAGTGGCAACCTCTGGCTTCCACCGTCTATGTTCGCCCGATAGATTTGAGGTAAAGACAGATGGATAAGTGCATGGTACAGCCAGAACCAAACAATAATAACTGGTTCTGAGCCACCCTAGCAACAAAGTCCAACTGTTATGCAGTCTACTCATCGTGGGTCATCACCCGATCGCTAAATTATGAACGTTAAACTAGCTCAAGACCGCAACTACAACCAAAATTTTGCCGCCAACACGCGAGGGGAACCCAACCCAGCCGCCGCCTCTGCCTCCCCAAGCACTTCGGAAACGCCATCAACGGAATTTCCGGGGGTGGAAAATCCAGAACTGGCTAAAACGTTGGTGCGCCAGTTGCAATCCTCTACCAAGGCGTCTCACCGCCAAATTCGCGAGCTGGCGATACGCATTGCCCGGGAGGTGGAACGAATCTGCCGGCACAGCGATCGCATTCAAAATTCTGGGGAAATCTATGCCTGGCAGCTCAAATTAGCCCGCCACCGCTTGCAAAAATGCCTGACCTACTACAATTTGGGTTCGGTTACCGGTCGTTCGGAGTTGCACAGCCACCTCAGTGCGATTGTTTACCGCCACATTGCGCCTTTACGCTCTAATTTGGGTTTCCAAGGTCGCTACAATTTGATTGAAGATTTTCTGCAAGGGTTCTACATTGAATCCCTACGAGCTTTCCGCCGGGAACACGAAATGCCGGAGGATTACACCCCTCGTACGCGACTGGCGCTGGCGGAATACATGAGCTTTACGGAACAGTATGCCAAACGCCGCATTGGGTTGCCGGGACGCCGCAGCCAGCAGTTAATTTTGCTCCGCGCCCAAGAATTCGCTCAAGGGCAACCGCCGGAAACCACTTTGGATATGGAACTGGCTGGGGAATCTTCTAAAGATGAGGAAGAGGAAGCTCAAAGTCGCTCTAGCGCCATGCAGCAGGTTCGTGCGGCTATGGTTGCCGATACCAAAGACCCGGCGGAAGGGGTACTGCGCGATCGCGTCATTCAAGCTTTAATTGAATATTTGCGCGAACAAGGACAAGAGGATTGTATCGATTATTTGGCGTTAAAATTACAAGATTTGCCAGCGTCGGAAATTGACGAAATTCTCAACCTTTCTCCGCGCAAACGGGATTACTTGCAGCAGCGATTTAAATACCACGTGGAAAAATTCGCCCGTTCTTCCAATTGGAAATTGGTTCACCAATGGTTGGGTGCCGATTTGGAGCAAAATTTGGGGATGTCAGCCAGCCAATGGAAGCAATTTCTATCCCAACTTTCTCCCAACGATCGCCAGCTAATCCAATTCAAATCTCAAAAATCTAGCGATCGCGAAATCGCCGAGACCCTCCAATGTACCCCCAAGCAAGTCCAAAAACGCTGGTCCCGTCTGTTACAACTTGCTTCCCAGTTTCGCAACAATCAAGAATGAATTTTGGAACCGTACCGAGTGTATCGAGCGTGGGAGATATAATTGGTTGTTTTCTCCCATGCTCCGATACCCCTCATCACCCCCAACCAAGATCGGGCATTAAATCGTAAGAACGGTTATCTAACAAATGAGTGGGGTTGCCGCGGGCAACCACTTTTCCTTGAGATAAAACAATTAGCGAATCGCCAATTTCCATGGCTTCGGCTTTGGAGTGGGTCACTAAGATAACTGGAATTTGAAATTTTTGTTGTATATTTTTTAACTGTTTGCGCAAGGGCGATCGCAGTTCGTCGTTAAGGGCGCTGAAAGGTTCGTCTAACAGCAACATGCGCGGATAGGCAGCCAAAGCTCTCGCGATCGCGACCCGCTGGGCTTGACCGCCGGAAAGTTTTTGTACGGAAAACGTTAACAAGTCTTGGATTTCTAACATTTGGGCGAGTTCTTCAATACGCTGGCGCTGGCGCGATTTTGACCAGCGGTGCAAGGCAAAGCCAATATTCTGGGCAACGCTCATGTGGGGAAACAGGGCATATTCCTGAAATACATAGCCGATTTGTCGCTGGTGGGGAGGTAAATCCATCCCACTGCGATCGTCAAATAGAGTTTGCCCGCCCACCACAATCTTCCCGCTATCTGGGGGCAACAAACCCGCGATCGCTTTGAGGGTGGAACTTTTTCCGCATCCCGACGATCCGAACAAAACGGTAATTTCGCAGGCCACCGCAAATTCAATTTCCAAGCAAAATTGGGAACGAAAGGGGTTTTTTCGGGCAGATTGGGGCAAATTTTTCCTAAAAGAAACGTACAGCATGGTGAAAATACCGGATCTCCCTCGAAAATTAACTCAGATAGAAATTGGCAAACCATAAAAAAGACTTTTTGCCCTATTTTGAAATGTTGGGGTCTCTATTGCTGTCTTGAGGGGAACCCTAACCAAAGATGAATCGAATCATTAACAAGACAAATGAGACTTTTTCCCAAAAATCTCGATAAACAGGTGCAATTTCGATCGGAATTGGGGTACTATCAAAATGTAAACTTCCGTAACAAATTGAAGGGGAACGTCAAAAACGACTTTTCCCCAAGCTGGCCAATTGCCACATCGCTTTTGCCGAGGACAATTCAGACATTAGAGCGAACCAGCTAGAGTGCCAAGTTTGTAAAAATAAGCAGTTGCACGGACAGAAACTATGTACGTACCTTTTGCTGAGGCACCGTTTGCCCAAGACCAGATTTTCAATCGCCCCCAAGCAAACGCATCCACGCTAAAAACAGTATTTCAAACCCTACAGGAAAATAGCTGTCCCCTACACTACAATTTCCACATGCACACCGTATATTCCGACGGGCAGTTACTGCCTTCGGAAATAATGCAGCAGGCTGTTGACATCGGTTTGCAAGGATTGGCGATTACCGATCACCACACCACAGGTGGGTATCGTGCGGCCCAACGTTGGTTGCAAGAACAAAGGCAAACCCAAGCAGCAAAACACCACCACGGAGATGGCCAATCCAACTTGCCCCTGCTTTGGTCTGGCATTGAAATCAATGCTGGCTTGTTGGGAACGGAAGTTCACATTCTCGGTTACGGCTTCGATCCCGACCACAGGGCCCTGCAACCCTACCAGCAAGGAGAAGCGGTGACTGGCAGTGCCTATCAAGCCGATCGCGTAGTAGCAGCCATTCATACAGCCGGTGGTTTGGCGGTATTGGCGCATCCAGCGCGCTATCGAGGTGCCTCTGTAGAAGCGTTAATTCCAGAAGCCTATCGTCTGGGATTTGATGGGGTAGAAGCTTACTATGCCTATGGCAATCCTTCTCCCTGGAAACCCACCCCCAAACCCACCCACCAGGTCAAGCAACTCAGCCGTCGATATGGCTTGTTCAACACCTGCGGTACCGATACCCACGGCACCAACATTCTCCAACGCCTGTGAAAATGCTAGTTGCCCGACCAAAAAACAATATCTTCGCTCAAAGGTTGCAGCTGGGTACCGGGGTAGTAAAATGCTAAAATTTCCGCACTGGACCATCCCAGGTTGGCGAGATGGTAGGCACCGTACTGACTTAACCCTACCCCATGTCCGAATCCGCCACCAATGAATTCGTACCCTTGCAATTGCTCTTTTTGGTTGCGAATGGGTTTGATATAAAACAAGGTGCTGATGGGCGGGTAAAAGGCGTTGCGGATTTCATCGGCGGGGATGGAGATGGGACCGCTGTCGGTTTGTACTTCCATTTCTACCACCCGACCAGCGCGCGATCGCTCGGTAATTTCTACTTTCTGGATGCTTTCAAAATCGTGGTTGGGTTGTTTGTGGCGTTGGAGGTATTTTTGCAAAAATTCCGCCATCTCTTCGAGGGAGGTTTTCTCCCGCCAGCGAAACAAGCGCCTTCCCGATTCGTTAAATCCTTTTTTGGTATTGATAAAACGGCGAAAGGTTTCTTCATCCGACAAATCTTGACGGGATAAATTCCAAGCACCGCTGGTGGAGTCTACCACCGCTTGCAGGTAAGGACGGTCCACGCGACCGGGCCAAACATCGCTATAGGGAGCCGTGACGCCGCCGCTGGTGGAAAAGTACAGGGCATCGATGAGTTCGTTTTGGTAGGTTAGCACCAATCCCCGGGTGGCTTGGATGGCGCGGTCGGTGGTGGGGGTGGCGGCGGTCAATCCCCGGTATACCTGACAGTGGGTGTCGGCACACAGCTGGTAATCGTCAATTTGGAAGCGGCGCAGGTTTCGCAGGGCGTAGGTTCTGGCAATCACCGCTTGCGCTTCGATGGCGGCATAGGGGGCTTGACTGCCGATTTCGTAGGGAACCACCCCCCGCAAGTAGGATGCCAACGGTACGTGGTTGACGAGGGTATAGCTGCCGTAGGCGTCGGGTTGCAGGGTGAGGCTGCCGGGGTAGACGTAGTTGCGATCGCCTTCTGCTTGGATAACGCGGATGCGATTGCTGCTGGAGGTAATATCCAGGTGGCGGCGGTGGTAGCGGTAGTTCCCCACCACCCAGGAGGGGGTATGGATTTTTTGAAAGGATTGGGTATCGAGGCTGGGGAGTTCGTGACCTTTGGCTTGTAGGTTTTCTAAAAGCAGGCGTCGCAGTAAAGGGGTATTGTAAATTTCTCGTTTTGCCCACACTTGCCAGATGTTCGCTGGGTGGGCTAATTCTACTTCAATGCCGCGATCGCGCCAGTTGTTGGCACTTTCTTCGGCGCTTTCAAAGCTGCGGTGGCTGGAGAGGACAACCCGTTCTTGGACCAGCGGTGGCGATAGCTCTGTGGTGCCCATCTCAATGGTGACTTCGGCAGTGGTTAGGGTTTTGGTTTCACCATTGCCACCGGTAAATTTTAAGGTTAGCTGCCCGCCGGGAGATTTGAGGGTGAGTTCGTCGCTGGCTTTTTGACCAAAATGCTGCACGATGCCCACTTCTAGTTCTATGTTTTCTGCCCCGTGCGATCGCGTGGCGGTGGCTGCCCAACCGACGGCGACCATGGTGCCCACCGACAGGGTAGTGCGAATGCAGCGAACGGCTATCTGGTGCCAGTTCCCAGACATGCTACCCGCAACGGCGACGGTCTGTTTGACAATGGTGGAAATGGTCATGAACGGTCCCTAACGCCCTTTACCCAGCTGTATATGGTACCAGACGCGGGGGATTTTTGGCAGTGGAAAAAGCGATCGCAATTTTTTGGGGAAAAACTTGCAACTCGAAGTCATTATGAGTACAATCCGATTGAAGGTTGCAAACGGCAACAGGAGGTAGCACTCAAGCATGCGGGTCGAAGAAATTCCTCTCAATCGAATCAAGCGTCCCCTGCCGCGAGCTACGGACAATGCCAAAGTCGAAGCTTTAATGGAATCCATTGCCGAAATTGGTTTGCAAGAACCGATCGAAATCTTGGAAGTAGACGGAGAATACTACGGATTTTCCGGCTGCCATCGTTTTGAAGCGCACCAACGCTTAGGCAAAGAGACCATTCGCTGTCGCATCCGCCGCGCGCCTCGCTCGGTGTTAAACATGCACATGGCATGATGGAGATGGATCCATCAGCCATCTCTGCTGGGAAAAGTTTTTGTCGTTGCTATCTGTACTAGAAATTAACGAGGAGGCATTTATGCCCGAACAAACCAAAGCCCCCATCAACGTTGGATTGAGCGAACCAGACCGTCAGGCCATTGCTGAAGGTCTGTCCAAAATGCTCGCCGACACCTACACCCTCTATCTCAAAACCCACAACTTCCACTGGAACGTCACCGGTCCCATGTTCAATACCTTGCACACCCTATTTGAGCAAGAGTATACCGAACTGGCGACCGCAGTTGATGAAATTGCCGAACGCATTCGTTCCCTCGGATTTCCTGCACCGGGAACCTATGCAGAATTCATCAAACTATCTTCTATTTCCGAAACCGAAGGCGTTCCCAAGGCAGAAGAAATGATTCGCCTGTTGGTAGAAGCCAACGAAACGGTCATTCGCACAGCGCGGGAAACCCTGCAAAAAGCAGAACAAGCCGGCGACGAGTCCACTGTTGACTTGCTGACCCAGCGCATGAGCGTTCACGAGAAAAATGCCTGGATGCTGCGCAGCCACCTAGAATAAAAGTCTGGGCAGATGCCGGCCACAACATCTGTCAAGAAGGATTGACATAAGGTCTCAAATGTGATATGCGGGGCGGACACCGTTCGCCCCGAAGTTTTTTGGATGGTGATGGGTGGATTTTCAGGCCAACCTTCAATTGCTCTGTTTGGGGAAAGCCCATTCCCAGAGAAAGATATAGCTGTGCTACCATTCAGAGAAGGTTTTTCAGTGGAAACGTACACCAGAAGCGATTGATGGCAAAGGTTCTTGTGCTCAATGCCTCGTACGAGCCACTTAATATTACCAGTTGGCGTAGGGCAGTGGTGCTCGTTCTTAAAGGCAAAGCGGAAAAAATTGAATACAATGGCAAAAGTGTTTACCCGGACTTTCCGTTACCGACCGTGATTCGGTTGCGATACTATGTCCGGGTTCCTTATAAGGATATTCCGCTGACCCGGCGCAATATCCTTTATCGCGATGGCAATGCCTGCCAATATTGCGGCTATTCCGGTAACGATTTGACCCTCGACCACGTGGTGCCGCGATCGCGCGGTGGTGGCGAACAGTGGGAAAACATCGTCACCGCCTGCGTGCGCTGTAACGTCAAAAAAGGTAGCCGTACCCCGGAAGAAGCTGACATGCCGTTGCGGCAACGCCCGCGAAAACCCCACAGCAGTCTCTATTTTGAAGTGGACAAATACATTAAAAGTGGCAAGCACCAAGAATGGCAAAAATATTTAATCGGTGGCAAACCGCGTTGATGAAACCCCTTTCGCCCGAGCAAAGGGGTTTTTTTCATGGAAGTTCCATCCGGTGTTTGCTACATATTTCTCAATCTTTTATAGAATCTTACCCCGATATAATGTAAAAAAATGTAAAACTGTGTTTCATTTTTTTCACAAATCCCCCCAAACGATTAAGGGAAGCAAAAAGCCGTGCTACCATACGTTTCCAGGTTGTATAAGCAAGCATTTGGGAGAATATTTTGGTACTGAGGGTTGCTGTTGTTGGCGGAGGTCCAGCCGGTTCTTCGACGGCTGAGATCTTAGCAAAAGCCGGTATAGAAACTTACCTATTCGAGCGCAAACTCGATAACGCCAAACCCTGTGGTGGCGCTATTCCGTTGTGCATGGTAGGTGAGTTTGACTTACCCCCGGAGATTATCGACCGCAAGGTGAGAAACATGAAAATGATCTCGCCTTCCAACATCCAGGTTGATATTCACCTACCCAAAGAAGATGAATATATTGGCATGTGCCGCCGGGAAGTTTTGGATAGCTTCCTGCGCGATCGCGCTGCCAAATTGGGTGCCCACCTGATTAACGGCACCATTAACAAACTAGATATCCCCAATAGCGATACCGAACCCTATACATTACACTATATCGACCACAGCAACGGCCAGCACGACGGCACCGTCAACAGCTTGCAAGTGGATATGGTGGTGGGTGCCGATGGTGCCAACTCTCGGGTTGCGAAGGCGATTGAAGCGGGGGATTACAACTACGCGATCGCGTTCCAAGAGCGCATGCGCCTGCCCGAAGAGCAAATGAACTACTACCAAGACCTGGCGGAGATGTACGTGGGCAACGACGTTTCCCCAGACTTCTATGCTTGGGTCTTCCCCAAATACGACCACGTAGCCGTGGGCACCGGCACCATGAAGGCAAACAAAGCCAAAATCAAAGACCTGCAAGCTGGCATTCGCGCCCGGGCAGCCAATCGTCTGGTAGACGGGCAAATTATTAAAGTAGAAGCCCACCCCATTCCCGAACATCCTCGCCCCCGGCGGGTGCGCGGTCGCGTGGCTTTGGTTGGTGATGCTGCCGGAACGGTGACCAAGTCTTCCGGGGAAGGCATTTATTTCGCTGCCAAATCCGGCCGCATGTGTGCCGAAACCATTGTAGAAGTTTCTGAAGGTGGCAAGCGCATTCCCAGGGAAGACGAACTAAAACTGTACCTGCAACGCTGGGATCGGAAATACGGCATGACCTACAAAGTGCTGGATCTGTTGCAACGGGTCTTTTACCGTTCCGACGCCACCCGGGAAGCCTTTGTGGAAATGTGTTCCGACCTAGATGTGCAAAGGCTCACCTTTGATAGCTACCTGTACAAAACTGTGGTTCCTGCCAATCCTTTGGTGCAGTTAAAAATTACCGCTAAAACTGTAGGTAGCCTGCTGCGGGGCAATGCCTTAGCGCCTTAGAAAGTCCCATGCAAAACTAAGAACAAGCCTTCTTTTGGAAACTGGAGAACCCCCCAAGCACGGCGCTCGGGGGGTTTTCTGTACCATCTGCTCCTACGGCGTCTACCCTGAGCCTAACCGATCGCTTGGATCCACTGCGGAACGTGGGCGATGCCATTTCCCAATTTTTCTAAGAAGAAGGGAATGGGGTAAGGCTTCGGCAGCACGCTATAAACGGCGTAGAGCGAACGTACAAGTACAAAGGCTTGTTCTTGTATTGCCGACATATTTAGTTTTTCAGATGCGTCGTTTTCTACTGATAGGCAGCACCGTCACGCGCTGACTGTGTGGCAGGTATAGCTTGGTTTTGCGGCGATATCTCCTCACGGCGATCGCCCAACCCACGGTCCAACCAAGCATACCCGATACAGGTTCAAGAACGAACGTTGAATGCTGCTGCCTCTTATTATATAATAAATATTAAATTTTACCACCCGTAGAAATACGGAATTTTGAACGTTTGCCAGTCAAAACCTGTGTTCGTTCCAGCTGCCAGACTCGCTAATTTGGAGGTTTCGCGTGAATCGGAGAATTGCCAGACGTCGTTTTTTGCTGGCCTTGGCCGGCTTGACAGGCGGCGTTATTGTTGCTAAAGGAAACTCCCACCAGGAAATGTCCGCAAGCAGCCCCACCAACCCAGCCACCAACCAATCCAATTCCCCTACTGCCATGCCCATGCGAGCGTTGGGTCGTACCGGTGTCACCATACCAGTGTTGGGATTGGGCGGTGCTGGCAAAACCCCCCTTTCCTGGGACAACCACGAAGCAGAAGCGATCGCAATTTTAGAAAAAGCTTGGGCATTGGGGATTCGCTACTTCGATACCGCCGCCAGCTACGGACCCAGCGAAGGCTATTTGGGAAAATTCCTCCCCTCTCGCCAATCAGAAGCCTCGATCGCCACCAAAACCGCCAAACGCGATCGCGATGGTGCCTGGCGGGAACTGGAGCGATCGCTGCGGCGACTCAACGTAGAAACCATCGACCTGTGGCAACTGCACCACGTTTCCTTCCCCGAAGAAGTAGATACCATTTTGGGTGCCAACGGCGCTGCCCAAGCCATAGAAGAGGCACAAGAACAAGGATTGGTACGCTTTAGCGGCATTACCGGGCACCACGAACCGGATGTGATTGCCGATGCTCTGCGACGCTATCCCTTTGACGTCACCCTGATTCCCGTGAACGCCGCCGAAAAACACCATCCCCGCTCCTTCACCACCCGAGTACTCCCCGTTGCCCAAAAACAGGGGGTAGCCGCGATCGCCATGAAAGTCCCTGCTTACGGACGTTTGTTGCAACCAGGGGTACTCGAAGGCATGCACGAAGCCCTGGGCTATACCCTTTCCCAACCCGGCGTCAGCGGTGCGATCGTAGCTGCGGAAACCCCCGAACAGTTGCAAGCCAACGTGGAAACCGCCCGTCAGTTTCAACCCCTCACCAACGCCCAACTGGAAGACATCGAAGCCCGCACCGCCAGCAATTGGGAGACCTATACCTTTTTCCGGTCTTGGACATAAATTGTTTTGCCAATCCCTTCAAGAAAGCTTGCCCTGGAAATAGCCATCTGGATAGCGGGTTCTCGCATCGGGGTAGGTACCAGTAAAATCTACCAGGCGCGCTTGGAAAAAATTGCTGCCGGCAAGAATAGCTCCAGTGAGGTGGGCGCGTTCCAAATTGGCGCGGCTTAAGTCGGCGTCGCTGAGATTGGCATTGGTTAGATCGGCTCGGTACAAATTCGCCCGTTGCAAGTTAGCCCCCCGCAAATCAGCACCGCGGAGGTTGGCGTAGCGCAAACTAGCCCGGCAGAGATTCGCCCCCACCAGGCGCGCGTGGGAAAAATCCACATGGTGGAGCAAGGCATCCCCCAGCTGGGCTTGGTACAAATCTGCGTGGGAAAAATCGGCATAGGAAAGTTTGGCATAGGGGAAATAAACCCTCTGTAACTGGCTGCCTTGCAAGTTGATGCGGCGCAAATCTGCCTCAAACAAATTGGCTTCCCTTAGTTCCATCCCCCGAAAATCTCGTTTTCCTTGGGCATATTCATCAAGCAATTCCTTTACGTTCACATGTGGCATATCAACTGCAGTCATTGACGAACAAACCAGATGCCAGGGCACCCACTGCTTCGCCGGCAACGGGCGAACGTTTATTGTAGATTTGTGCCTAGCCCCCATGCAAAAATGTACGATAAGTGTAAAGAAAAATTACGCAAATTTCACGATCCCTTTAGATTCTTGCCTGGGCATTTTCCCAAAGCAGCAGAAGTTTCCACGCTTGGGAAATCGCTAGACTAGACCTAGCGGCAAAAATCAGTCGAATCCAAAACCAACCATTTTGCTGGCGGAGATGGCTATGACCAATACCAACTTTTCGATCGCCCAACACTACCACCAACGCACCAAATACGACCCCGAAACCCTACAAAAACGCAAAAAAACCCTGGATTGGTCGCAACAACCAACGCCGTTTAAGGAGTATAAAATTGGTACAACCATATCGTTGAAAGATTACGTCAACACTTCCCAAGCGGAATTGGGCGGCGATCGCGAACAGATTTGGTGGCAGCGGTTGTCGCGCTTGCTGTACGAAACCTACGGGTTGACGGCGAAGGTGGAAACGGTTACCGGCGAACCGGTGTACCTGCGCGCGGCACCTTCGGCGGGGGGATTGTATCCGGCGGAAATTTATTTAATTGCCCGGGGCCATGCCTACATGAAACCGGGGTTGTACCACTACCAGCCCAAAAACCATTCTTTGGTGCATTTTTGGGAAAGCGAGGTTTGGCAGCAGTTGCAAAATGCTTGTTTTTGGTATCCCACCCTTTCCGATACCCAACTGGCGCTGGTGGTGACCTCGGTATTTTTCCGTTCCCAGTGGCGCTACGAAGACAGAGCTTACCGTCGGATTTTGCTGGATACCGGTCATTTGTTGGGGAATTTGGAACTTGCTGGTGCGATCGCGGATTTTCGCCCCCACCTCATTGGCGGATTTGCCGATCGCCAGGTAAACAACCTGCTGTTTCTCAATGCGGAACAAGAGGGCGCGATCGCGGTGGCAGCCATTGCCGATCGCTTGGAGTTGCAGCAAAATTTACCCCCAGTGCGTACGGCTTTGCCCTCTCTCTCCCAAACCGAATATCCCGATTTGGCGGATGGCGAATTGCTCTCGGCTTTGCACCAGGCAACTCAAATCGAAACCGAACCCGCAAAACTTTCCTGGAAACCCACCAGCGAAACCGAACAGCGGGCAGACAAATACAATTTTCCCTTTTGTACCAAAGTCTCTACCGCCACCCAACCCATCAACTGGGGCGAGGATTTGCAAGATTTGGAAAAAACTATTCTCAAGCGCCGTTCCACCCGACGCTACAGTGGCGAAGAAATTTCTTTAGAAGAGCTGCGTAGAGTCCTGCATTTTACCTACCATCCCCAGGATTACATCACCCAGGGCTTCGACCGAGAACCGGATTATTTCGATTTAAGTTTGGTGTCCACGTTTTTGGCCGTACAAGGAATCGGCGATTTGGAGGATGGTTGTTACTACTACGCGCCCAAGGCCCAGGAATTGCGGCAAATTCGCTTTAAAAACTTCCGCGAGGACCTGCACTATCTCTGTTTGGGGCAAGATTTGGGCAAGGATGCAGCGGCGGTAATTTTCCACACAGCCGATCTGTCGAAAGCGATTGAAAAGTACGGCGATCGCGCTTATCGATACCTGCATCTGGATGCCGGTCACCTGGGGCAGCGCCTCAATTTGGCAGCCATTTACCTGAACTTGGGCGTCAGCGGTATTGCTGGCTTTTTCGACGACCAAGTCAACGAAGTTTTGGGCATTCCCATCGACGAAGCTGTCCTGTACATTACCACGTTAGGGCGGCCCATTACGAAATAAAGACGGGAGCTTGAAAGCTCTGCCTCTTTCCCAGCAGGGATGAAAAGCGACCCGTGCGCGGTCCCCATTAAAAATACGTCCACCACAGGGCGGAAAAACGCTCGCCGAGGGTTCCTGTTCGCCGGGGATGGGCTAGCTCTGTTCGCGAATCTCTTCACAGGCACACCCAACGAAGCGAGAATCTCACGCGTTCTATTGGTGGGAGTGGCCATGCTATCGCCTAGCTAAACTTCCATATCCCTAGGCAGGGGAAATCCCAGCTGTTGCTGGCAGCGACGCAGGTGGTAGGCAGCGATGGCATCCTCGCGATCGCAGTGGACCACTTGCTGGAAATACTGGGAAGCCGTTTGGTAATCCTTGCATTGCCAAGCGTTCACCCCCAGTTCATAGGTGGGTTGCGTATTGATTTTCTTGTTTTCAATCGCATAATCGCTATTGCCCAGCAGTTCGTATAAGTTGACGCTGTGGTGTTTGCCGTTGGGAATGACGCAATCCAACCAGCGGTACATAAAACGATTCTCTACGGTGATGTTATCGCTATCGATCCCCAGCAGGCGATTAATGGTGGCTTCGCTGGCAATGGTATTGCACTGGTATAGTTTGGTCAGCTCTTCCAAACGGGAGGCGGTGTTAACCACATCACCAATCACCGTCGGTTCCATGCGCAGCGAAGACCCCACCGTTCCCATGACCGCGTTGCCTGTATGAATGCCAATTCCCACCCGCAAGGGTTGCTGCAGGTTGTAGAGGCCGCGCTGTTGGTTAAACTGAGCCAGCTGTTGCTGCATCATCACGGCTGCGTTGGCGGCATCGCTGGCATGGCAGGATTTTTCCTCAAAAACTGCCATCAGGGCATCCCCCATGAATTTATCGATGAATCCCTGGTTGTGTTCGATGGCTTGATGCATGGAGGTAAAAAAGACGTTCAGCCAGGCGAGGGTTTGGCTGGGCAGCTGGGATTCGGTAATGGCGGTAAAACCGCGAATATCGCAGATGAGAACGCTGATTTCTTCTTCCCTGGCGCTGCCGAGTTGGATGGAGTCAACGCCTTTGGGGGCAATGCGCTGCAGCAGTTGTTCGGGAACAAATAGGTGGAATTTTTCTGCAAGAGATTGGTTGATTTTCCAGGCGGTATCCATTTGCCGCTTGACTTGCGCTTGTAGTTGCTGGCGGCTTTCTACCTCCGCTGCTTGTTCGCGTATTCGATGCAGCCGCAACGTACTGGCAACTTTGGCGAGCAATAGTTCCATGTGGATAGGTTTGGTTAGGTAGTCGTCTCCCATCATTTGCAAACCTTTGATACGAGATTCCTCGTCGTCTAAGGCGGTTAAGAAAATAACTGGAATGGTTTGTAAGTCTTTGGTGGTTCGCATCTTTTGACAAACTTCAAACCCATCCATGTCTGGCATCATGACATCTAGCAAGACTAAGGCGGGTTTGGACTTCTCAGCCATGGCTAAGGCCTCTTTGCCAGAAGAAGCGGATGCTGTGGTGTATCCTGCATCTTGCAAGATTTTCTCTAGCAACATGATATTGCTAGGAACGTCATCGACGAGCAGTATGTATGAAGAGGACTTTTTTAGCATAACGATGCCTGCAACCAGTGTTTTCTCGGAGATTTCAACCACGCACGCAGATGGAAATGTTCTAGCCATGCCACTATAGTGGCACCTCTAGTCGAAATTAGAGACGCGCAAAAACCACCTATGCAGTCATTGTTTCTAGCAAACCTGACTTTATGCTTTAGAAACCCGGTTTTGAACGCTTTTTTTAAATGGCGAAATCTGTAAGAGTTTGATAGACGCTTGAATTTTGAACGGAGCCGATTTCAGTAAAATCCCTGAGAATGGGTAAAATCTGACGGGGCAGTTTCCCAGATAACCGCACAAACCACCAAAAAAAGCAGGCTCTAACTCGGGGTGGTGGCGAGCAGATTTACAAAATCATTACAATTCCTACTCTACTATAACTGTAACTTTCTAGGAAAAACCGGAAAATCTTTATAATTTATTTATATTACTGCTTGACATTTGGTTAATCTTTTGGGTGCTGCTGGGCTTGCAATTGACCTTGACAGCGCTTTTTATGATATGCAGCCACTGGGTCTTGGGGATGACGATCGCATATTTTTTCCCAGGTAGCCAAAGCTTGTTCGTAATTTCCCTGATGCCAAGCCTCTACGGCGGCTTCGTAAGTGGCTTGGGTTTCTACTTTGATCGGATCGAGAACATACTCAGAAGTACCGAGAATCTCGTATAAATCTAAAGCTTCTTGTTTGCCTGTAGGAATCACCCGGTCCAACCAACGATAACAAAAGCCATCTTTATTTGTCAAAGCAGCGATCGTGGTTTCGCTGGCAATTAACGGACAGCCGTACACCTTGGTTAAATGTTCCAGGCGCGACGCCGTATTCACCACATCACCAATCACCGTTGGTTCCATACGCAATTGCGACCCCAACGCGCCAATGGCGGCTTTGCCGGTGTGAATCCCAATCCCTACGCGCAAGGGCGATTGTAGGTGATAGGCTTGGTGGTCTTGGTTGAACCCGGCAATTTGCTGCTGCATGGTGGCAGCCGCTTGTAGGGCATCGGTGGCGTGGCAGGTGTTGCGGTCGAATACTGCCAGCAAGGCATCCCCCATAAATTTATCAATAAATCCAGAATGGGCATCGATGGCTTGGCTCATTTGCGAGAAAAATTCGTTGAGCCAGTGAATGGTCTCGCTGGGGGGTTGGGTTTCGGTAATAGCGGTAAAATCACGAATATCGCACAGCAAAACGCTGACTTCTTCTTCCGTGGCATTGCCCAGTTGAATGGACTCTACCCCTTTAGGGGCAATGCGTTGCATCAGGGCTTCTGGCACGAACAAGCGGAATTTTTCCGTAAGGGCCTGATTGATGGTCCAAGCTGCTTCCATTTGCCGCTTGACTTGTTCGGTTACCTGACGGCGAGTTTCCACTTGCGTTGCTTTTTGGCGCAAGCGATACAATCTAAGGGTACTGGCAATTTTCGTCAGGAGCAGGTCTGTATCGATGGGTTTGGTTAAATAATCGTCGCCCATGACCTGCAACCCTTTTAAGCGGGAGCTGTCGTCGTCTAAAGCCGTTAGGAAAATAATGGGTACGGTTTGCAAGCTGGGGGTGTTGCGCAAGTGCTGGCAAACTTCAAAGCCATCCATCCCCGGCATCATAATATCGAGAACGATCAGTTCGGGGAGGGATTTTTGGGCAAATTCTAAAGCTTGATAGCCCGAGGAGGCAGAAACCACTTCGTAGCCTTCTGCTTGTAAAATTTCTTCCAACAAAAAAAGATTGCTGGCATCGTCATCGACGAGGAGAATATAATGAGAGTTGGTGGGCATCATAGAACCAGCTGATGCGATCGCAATGAAACAGCACTATAGAACGACGGACAACTTGGGGAGAGTGGGATCAAAGGAGCCATGTCTGGTTTTCCCATCTCCCTTTGATTTCAATAGGGAAACATTGGTTGGTCGAACATTGGTTCTGCCTGTGGTTTTCCGGCAGCTGGGGATGGTACTTCTATCTTAGCTCAAAGGGTTATAGAAGAGAAGCTATTTTTCCATTGCTACCCCCTCACGGAAAATACCTCGATACGTTTGGAAGCCCTGTCGCTTTAGCGCAGGGAGGAAAAACGAACGGCGACTTTAGTCGCCTAT
>NZ_LNDC01000032.1 GCF_001870905.1 Geitlerinema sp. PCC 9228 | reverse complement strand
TACTATCGGCTCTTGGTCTAGCCACTACTACGGGAACCTGGCTGTTCCCAAGCCCCGTCGCTTTAGCGCGGGGTCAGTGACTATATTGTCCTGCAACTTCTCCATAGAATTACAATAGAGAAAATTCTAATGTAAAGAAATGTTAGGGGTTTCATGGCTGACCAATTAATCCGAGCAACTGCAGCTGATGGAGGCATTCGGGCTGTGGGCACAATTACAACGCGCCTCACCGAGGAAGCCCGCCGCCGGCATAACCTTTCCTACGTAGCCACGGCTGCGGTAGGCAGAAGTATGTCAGCAGGTCTTTTGCTTGCCTCCAATATGAAACGTCCTTCCTCGCGGGTCAACATCCGTATTAAAGGCAACGGACCCCTGGGCGGTATTTTAGTAGATGCCGGTTTGGACGGAACCGTACGGGGATATGCAGACAATCCCCACGTAGAACTCCCGCCCAAAAGCAATGGCAAACTCGACGTTGGTGGGGCTGTAGGTGCAGACGGTTACCTGTATGTTGTGCGGGATGTGGGGTACGGTTATCCCTACTCCAGTACCGTGAATTTGGTTTCTGGGGAAATTGGCGAAGACATTAGCAACTATCTAGTGACTTCCGAACAAACCCCTTCTGCTTTGGTATTGGGGGTTTTCGTAGATGCCAACGGCGTACAGGCGGCTGGTGGCATGTTGCTGCAAGTGCTGCCCAAAGCTGCCACCGACGAAGAGTTGGTGCAAACGCTAGAATCTCGGGTAAGCCAGTTCAATGGATTTACGCCACTGATGCGTTCTGGCAAAGGGTTACCGGAAATTTTTGAAGATGTGCTCTCTGGTATGGGGCTGCAAATTTTCCCGGAAGTACAAATGGTGCAGTTCCACTGCGGCTGTACCTTCGATCGCTTTCTCAATAGTTTGAAGCTGTTGGGAGAAGACGAATTGCAAGATATGATCGAAGTGGACAAAGGAGCGGAAGCTACCTGTCATTTTTGCGGCAGTGTGTACCATGCCAGTTTGGAAGACTTGCAAAATGTCATGGAAAAATTGCGCCAAGAAAAAAGCGATCGCCAATCTTCCGGTTCGTAACCGTAACACCCGTCTATCCAGATTCCCAGGTAGGGATGATTGAATCGTAACCTAATTTCAAGACCAAACCACCATGGGGGGCGAACCAAACTTCGCCCCTTCACCAGGCGAGGAGGCGAATTTTCCCAGCTTTTCCAGATACATTTGTCTACCACGAGAAACAACCAAGTAGGGAAACCAGAAAAAGGGAAATGATTGACTTATGGGCACCAACCCATAACAATAGCAAGGAGATCCACCTGACAATCTCTCCCTCGATTGCCTCATGTGCTAACCGTGCCAGCTTGATTGGTCGATCGCTTTCCAAAACTTGGGTCCTGTTGCAACCCGAAGAACCAATGTCCAACTTTGCACCATCCGATACCAACCCACCTTTAGGTAACCACAAAAAACACAGAAAAAGACGTGGTGGCATTTTTGGCTGGCAGTTTTTGCTGGTCTTGACTGCCTTGATTTTTGGCGGCGTGGGTTTCTTTTCCATGTCGATGCTGTTGAAGCTGCCTTCTCGAAAAGACTGCTCCGACGTTTTTTGGCCGGTGGCTTCCGCTTCCATGCGCCTGTATTGCGCTCAGGTGGAAGCCGAGGAAGAAACCCTATCGGGATACTTGCAAGCCATTAAGATGGTCAGAGAACTTGACGCCAACCATCCCATGCGCCAGGAAATCAACCGCCACCTGAAAAATTGGTATTTGGGCATTTTGCAACTGGCGGAAAAATCGTTCCAACAGGGTGAACTCAAAGATGCGATCGCGACTGCCCGCCGCATTCCCCTTGACCAATTCCAACCGGCGGAGGGCGACTTACAAAAAATGGTACGCGATCGCATTGATAAATGGCAATCCACCTGGAACGAAGCTGAAAAAATTTACAACCAAACCCAAGCTTACTTGCGTCGCGAACAATGGCAAGAAGCCTTCCAAGAATCCCTGGGCTTGCTATCTGTGGGCAATCAATATTGGGAAACCACCAAATACAAAGAACTGGAACAGAAAATCCAAGCTGCCCGCAAGGATGGCAATCGCCTTTCCCACGCCCGAGAAATAGCGAAAAGCGGAAAAGTTTCTGACTTGGTAAGTGCCATTCGTCTATTGGAGAATATTGACGAAAACAGTGCCCTGCATCAAGAAGCCCAAAACGAAATTCGCGAAATCGGTCACAAGCTCCTCGACGCTGCCGAAGCGCAACTGGAAAACCAAAACCTTTCCCAAGCCCTCAGCATTGCCCGTAGAATTCCGTCAAGCGCGAATTTAGAAGCCAAAGTCCAAGACTTCACCACCCTTGCCAAAGCACGATCGCTGGCTTGGCAGCAAACTGTGGTCCGTTTGGAAGATGCGATCGCGCAAGCCCAAAAAATTAGCGCCAATCGCCCCATGTATGCCAAAGCCCAGAGACTCATTCGCCGGTGGCGTCTCAACATCGATGACCTGTTGGTTTTAGAACGCGCCGAACAGTTAGCAGCGGGCAACAACATTAGCGATTGGCAAGCTGCCATTTCCCAAGCCAGCGAAATTCCCCCTGGCAATCCCCTTTGGGAAAAAGCCCAAGAGCGCATTGACGGGTGGCGCGCCAGCATCCAACGCCAGCAAGACCGACCCATTTTGCGCCAAGCCAACGAATACGCTCAAGCTGGAGATATTGATTCTTTGGAAAAAGCCATTCGTCAGGCGAACTTAATTGCCCCCAATCGCGCCCTCTACCAGGAAGCCCAAGCCAACATCGAGCGCTGGCAGGATGAAATTGAGCGCCAACAAGACCAACCTTATATTGATGAAGCCAAACGCTATGCCAACCAAGGGGATCTGGAAACTGCTATCGAGATTGCTCAGGAGATAAGACCGGGGCGCGTCTTGTACTCGCAAGCACAATCTTTAATCGAGCTTTGGCGTCAGGAACGCCAAGACCAACAAAACTTGCAGCAAGCTTATCGGCTTGCCCGTCGTTCTAGCCCCGATGCCCTGCTGAAAGCCATCGAACATGCCCATCGCGTTTCTAATAATAGCCCGTGGCGCTCTCAAGCGGAAACTGCGATCGCCCAGTGGAGTCGTCAAGTGTTGGGGATGGCGCAAGACCTTTCGGAATACGATATTCGCAATGCCATCGATCTAGCCGAACGTATTCCCGAGTATACCCCAGCCCACCAAACGGCCCAGCGAAACATCGAACGCTGGCAATTGTTGTTGAATCCTCCCAAACCAGAAGCAGACGAATCGGACCTGCTACCTTCGCCCAATTTCATCGACTCGCCGTTGCCGGCACCAGAAACACAAACCAACGAATAGCAATTTACTATTTTAGCATCCGATCCCAAAAACATCCCAAGTTGGGAAACTTCTGGTCTACAATAACTTTAGAGGGACCGAGCGGTACCGAATTGGGCAACAAAGACAGGCTTTTGACAGGCGCTCGTTCTCTACAAGGCGCTTTCCTTTTCACTCACTCTACGCTGGGGAAACCATATGAATCCCTACAAAATTAAAATTTCTCAGCTACGGGCTTTCGTAAAGGTTGCCGAACGCGGTAATTTTGGGACGGCGGCTATAGAGTTGGGGATGTCTCAATCGAGCGTTAGCCACGCGATCGCTACTTTGGAAGAAGAATTGGGCGTGATTTTGCTCAGTCGCAGTCGTCGCGGTGCCAATCTCACTTCTGTAGGCGAACGCATTTTCGTACATGCTAAAGCCGTGCTCGCTCCTTTGGCAGATATTGTCGCTGAAGCCAATCAAGCCCGCGGTTTGCAAGGAGGTAGCGTGCGGATTGTGGCTTTTCGCAGCATTGCCACCCACGTTTTGCCCAAGGTCTTGGTGCGCTTTCAAAGCTATTTTCCTAATATTAAAGTTACCTTACAAGAGTACGAAGAACCCGCCGATATCGAACAAGCCTTACGTCAGGGAAAGGCGGATATTGGTTTCGTACAATCTCCCGCTTGCAAAGATTTAAACACCTTTGAGCTGTTGCGAGATGAGTATGTGGTGTTGTTACCGCCGGGTGCGCCTTGGGAAAACAAGCAACTCACTTGGCAGGAACTAGCTAGTTATCCGTTGATTCTTTCCACTACGAAGGGTTGTTCTAAGCTCTTTCGACCCTACTTGCAGCGATCGGAAGTGCCTCTAAAGATTGCCTACGAAATTCGCGAGGACTCTACTATTTTAAGCATGGTTTCTCAAGGGTTGGGGGCGGCTATTTTACCTCGTTTGGCTGCCGAACCAATCCCGAAAGGAATTAAGATGTGTTTTTTGCCAGTTCCCCTGCAACGAGTTGTGGAGGTGGCTACGTTACAAAATGCCAACCACCCTCCGGCGGTTTTTGCCTTTTTGGATGTGCTCAAGCAAGCCAGCGATTTTGATTGGCAGGTGGCTGGTTGAAAATTCGCTCTATTGTCTTTTCCGTAAATATACGGGATTTTAATGGTATTTTTGGCAGCGATCGCAGGGGAATCCAGAGATTTGAGTTCCCCCTTGGCCTTCGGTCTAATATCATTTCTAAACAACAATGATTATCTAGACATTTCCCGTTTCCCTGGTAGGGATGCTTTGCGAAATCCAACCCTGGGGAATGGCTGGCAAAAATTAACAAAAATGGTGTGGGAAAAATCCCGTTTTTTTTGTTTCTCAATGCAGTTTTAAAATGCGAAAATTGCTCTTTTTTCGGTTTGGCGAACGGGGAGGTTCGGTTTGACCAACTGTAATAAAACGATAAACTTCCTCCGTAAAAATACGCCGGCTTTTTTTCTATCGATTTTTTCGATAACCAGGATGCAAAAAATGGATTGATATCCCCAAATTCGGGGGATTACATTGGAAATAGGAAAGGAAAAAATCCTGGAATATCGAGAAAGTATTGGAGGAATTTTCAATGGTTAACGCACCTTTATACAGAGAAAGCGATCGCGCACCCAAACCAAGACAAAAACCAATCTTGAACTGGAAACAACTCACCGAACGTCTGCGCGATTGGATCGCCCATCGCCAAGAACTGCGGATTTGGCGCACCAAAACCCACGATGGTTCCTATTTGTGGAGCGTTTACGACCCCCTAAGCGATCGCACTTATCACTTCGAGCGAGAAACCGACATTCGCACTTGGCTGGAAGAACATCGTTCCCGTAAAGCATGGAAAAATCGCCAAGAATTGTTGAATTGGGATATGCCGTTTTGCCATACGCAACGCTAAATACGAAACCGCCTTCCGTTTCTTTACATTTCTCGCCCAAACATCCAATCACCACCTGAGGTCAGCGGAAATCTTCACCATCTTCGCTGACCTCTACCTTGTTTGCTTACGCATCCAACCTCATTCCACTGAAGGCAAACCAGCCAAAGCCATGGCTACCTCCGCATCGCTATACTCGCCATCTTTCAGTTTACCCGCTTGATAGTCCATATACGCTTGCATATCAAAATGACCGTGACCGCACAAATTGAACAAAATCGTGCGGCTAGTTCCCTCTTCCCGACAGCGCAACGCTTCGTCAATAGCGCCTTTCACCGCATGATTCGCTTCGGGGGCTGGTAAAATCCCTTCTGCCTGGGCAAACGTCACGCCAGCAGCAAAACAAGCCAGTTGGGGATAGGAAGTTGCCTCAAACAAATCCAAATCCAGCGCATGACTCACCAAAGGTGCCATGCCGTGATAGCGCAAACCGCCCGCATGAAAACCAGAAGGGACAAAGGTACTGCCGAGGGTATGCATTTTCACCAGAGGCGTTAAGTGAGCGCTATCGCCGTAGTCGTAAGCATATGTCCCTTTCGTGAGGGTGGGGCAAGCCGCCGGTTCCACCGCCACAAACCGAATGGGTTGGGGAGATTCTCCCCGCAGTTGTGCCCCCATGAAGGGAAAGGCAATCCCGGCAAAATTGCTGCCCCCGCCGGTACATCCCACAATGACATCGGGGAAATCCCCGGCTTGTTCCAGTTGCGCTTGAGTTTCCAAACCAATCACCGTCTGATGCAGCAAAACGTGGTTGAGAACGCTGCCGAGGGCGTATTTGGTGTCTTGGTTTTGGGCGGCAATTTCTACCGCTTCCCCAATGGCAATGCCCAAACTGCCGGTACTGTCGGGGTGGTCTGCGAGGATTTGACGACCGGCAACCGTGCGATCGCTGGGGCTGGGAATGACGTTGGCACCGTAGCTTTCCATAAATGCCCGGCGGTAGGGCTTTTGCTGGTAGCTGACTTTAACCATGAAAACCTCAATGTCGAGGTCAAAAAAAGTGCCCGCCAGTGCCAGCGAAGAACCCCACTGACCGGCACCAGTTTCGGTGGTTAGGCGCTTGACCCCTGCTTGTTGGTTGCAATAAGCCTGGGGAATGGCTGTATTGGGTTTGTGGCTGCCCGCGGGACTCACCCCTTCGTACTTATAATAAATTTTGGCAGGGGTATCCAAGGCTTTTTCCAACCGTCGGGCGCGATAGAGGGGCGTGGGTCGCCACTGGCGGTAGATATCCCTTACGGCAGCGGGAATTGCAATCCAGCGATCGCGGCTGACTTCCTGTTCGATGAGTGCCGGCGGAAACAAAAGTTCCAAATCCGCAGCGGTAATGGGTTGGTTGGTGGCTGGGTTGAGAACCGGCGGCAAAGGTTTGGGCAAATCCGCTTGTAGGTTGTACCAAGCCGTCGGTAATTTGTTTTCTGATAAAATATATTTGACTGTGTTCATGATTGTCGTAGTTTTGGTTGGCAAAATAGTAATTATATAGCGATCGCGACTGGAGGAGAAAGCCCCAACCCACCCAATTTTGATTCCACAAGAGTCTTTTCCCGGTCGAAGAACCCGCAACAATTATTCGGTTGTACTCACTGTGCGTTTCCCCAATTGTTTTTTACCGTAAAAATAGGCAGTAAAACCAAGTTGTTGTTCGCTTAAAACTCATCTGAGAACAATCATGAACGGACCTAACTATCAAACATCAGAATTTTTCGGCAACATGCCCAACGGTGGCGAGAAAAACCATCTCATGGAATACATCCAATCCATGAGTCAAGAAACCGTTTCCCACCTGTCCCAACCCGATCGCGAAGTTGCCCAAGCCATGGAACGCAACCTATACGGCATTTTAGGGGCACTTCCTTCCGACCAGTTTGGCGTCACCATCACCACCACCCGCGAAAGCTTGGGTCGGCTGCTAACTTCTGCCATGCTAACTGGCTACTTTCTCCATAGTGCCCAACAGCGGATGGCTGTAGAAAAATCCCTACAAGCATCGGATGCAGGCGATGAACAGCAATAGGAACCACAGCAGCAAAGCAAGCCAATGGTCTAGGGATTTTCTCAAGACCGGCAACGGCGATCGCATTTTCGCTTCGTTTGTAGTTACTCCGCGATCGCCGGTTGTTTTCACCAAAAGTAGCTGCTAAACTTGACTTTATTTCTGGATTTTTGGAAAAACAGTTTCCCCATGGTTCATCAAGAGCAAATCCAATTGAAAACAAAGGGAAACGGCGATATGCAAGACCTCAGCGATCGCGTCGCCAAGATCGTGCGCCAGTCCGGCATTCAAACGGGCATGGTCAATATTTTTAACATCGGCAGTACCGCCAGCATTGGGACCATAGAATTTGAATCAGGATTGCAAAAAGACTTACCCGAACTTCTCAATCGGGTAATGCCCCCCAGCCGCGAGTACGGTCACGAACAAACCTGGCACGATGGTAACGGACATTCCCACCTGCAAGCCACCTGGATGGGACCATCGCTGACCGTACCTATTCAAGCCGGTCGCCCGATTTTGGGAACCTGGCAGCAAATTTTTCATTTAGAATGCGATATCAAACCTCGCCAACGGACCATTAGCGTCACGGTGTATGGGGAATAGCGAGAGACTGGCATGGCAGAATTACAAGCGCTAATTTTTGATGTTGATGGTACCTTAGCCAACACCGAACGCGACGGTCATCGCATTGCTTTTAACCGCGCCTTTGCCGAGGCAGGATTGTCGTGGCATTGGTCGGTTTCTTTGTATGGAGAATTGCTGGCGGTTTCCGGGGGAAAAGAACGGCTGCGGTACTATTTAGAAAATTACCATCCCGATACCAAGCTACCCGAACCCCAACAACAATACATTGCCCACCTGCATGGGAACAAAACCCGACACTACCAGCAACTGCTCAAAGAAGGCTCGATTCCCCTGCGGGTGGGGGTGAAACGGCTGATGCAGGAAGCCAGAGAGGCGGGCATTCGTTTGGCTATTGCCACCACCAGCGCCCTGCCTAATGCCATGGCTTTAATTGAAAAACATTTTGACCCGGATTGGTTGGAAGTTATTGGGGCTGGGGATATGGTGACCAATAAAAAACCAGCGCCAGATATTTACCACTACGTTTTGCAAGCAATGCAGCTGTCTCCTGAAGAGTGTTTGGTGTTGGAAGATTCCCAGGCGGGATTGCAAGCGGCTACGGCGGCGGGGTTGCCGACGGTGATAACGGTGAATGAATATACCCAAAATCAAGATTTTCGCGATGCTAAGTTGGTTCTCAACCATTTGGGAGATGACCAGCATCCCTGTACGGTGTTGGCAACCCAGGTAGATGCGATCGCAAATATCGATTGTTTGAATGTGGAGGCAGCCCGCAAGTTGCATGCGCGCTGTCAGCTAAAATCGCAATCGTAGATTGTTGGCAGCCGTTTTCCCATGCAAAAACCCGAATATTTTCAAACGCTATCGCACTACAATCAATGGATGAACGAACGGATTTATAACGCTTGCGATCGCATTCCCGATAACCAGAGAAAAGAAAATCGCGGTGCTTTTTTTGGTTCCATCCACGGTACGTTAAACCACTTGCTGCTAGCCGACAAACTTTGGTTGGGGCGTTTCTACAACCAACCCTTTCCCGTTCGTTCTCTCGACCAGGAACTGTACGCCAATTTTGATTCACTGCGAGAAGAACGTCAAAGCACCGACCGCCAAATTCAAGCTTGGGTGGATTCTCTCACTGAGGAACAACTAGCAGCCCCTTTTGCATTCCACAGCCACAGCCAAGACCGTACCTGTCGCTTTCCCCTGTGGCATGTTGCCCTGCATTTTTTCAACCATCAAACCCACCACCGCGGGCAACTAACCACTTTGCTAACCCAATGGGGCTGCCACCCAGGCGTAACCGATCTGCTGTGGCTGCCAGCAGCCGAACTGACTAGCGAATAAAGCGATCGAGGGCTGCTTTTAACTCTTCAATTTCGGTTTCGATATTTTCCCCATCCGTCGCTGCCCGGGAAATACACTGGCTGAGGTGTTCGTCTAAAATGATCCGGGCAACCCGGTCCAAAGCTGCGCGAACCGCGGCAATTTGAACCAAAACCTCCGGGCAAGGGCGGCTGTCTTGCACCATGGTTTTGACACCGCGAACGTGACCTTCGATGCGTGAAAGGCGGTTGATAATGCGTCGCAGCGACTCTTCATCGTGAACGTGGGGATGGCTTTGAGAACTCAGGTGACAGTGTGGTTGAACCGTACTGTCATCTTTGGCTGTTGTTTCTACGTCCCCATTCTTTGGCAACTGGCCGTTGGTGTAAGAATCCGATTGCACCATTGCGATAATTAAAGAAAGTGAATGTTTGCGATCCGAAGTTGGCTATTTCCAGAGATTGTAACGCAACCGTCTTGCAAGTAGTCGTCAATTTCCAAGAGCCGGCTGCGATCTAGCGAACGCTGAGGGCGGGTTCTGGTTGCAAGCGTTCGATAACTTGGCGAAAAGCCATGGCCGTCCAATCGATATCGGCGGTGGCGGTGTGACGACCCAGGGTCATGCGTACGGCACTGCGGGCATCAAATTCGGAATATCCCATAGCCAGCAAAATGGGGCTGGGGGCAACGCTACCGCTGTGGCAGGCGGAACCGGAACTAATGGCAATGCCGGCGCGGTTCATTTGGCGAACCAGGGTTTTGCCGGTGATGTTTTCATCGCGCTGGGTGAGGCAAAAGCTGACGTGGTGGGGCAGGCGATCGCTTTGGGAAGAACCGGTCAAATCAAACCCTGGAATTTCGCTAAGTTGGGCAATCAAGCGATCGCGTAATTTTTGCAGCCGGGGAATTTCAGTTGCCATCTCGGCAGCCATTTGTTCGGCAGCCACACCAAACCCAGCGATCGCGGGAAGGGCTTGGGTTCCCGAACGCATCCCTTCTTCCTGACCGCCTCCCAACATCCAGGGGGAAATGGCGGTTTGCGGACGTATGTACAAAGCCCCAGCCCCTTGAGGTCCGTAAATTTTATGGCTGGACAAACTGAGCAAATCCACGGGAAGTTTTTGCAAATCAATCGGCAAGCGACCCACCGCTTGTACGGCATCGGTGTGGAAGCAAACCCCGCGCGCATGGGCGATATCCACCAGTTGGGCAATGGGCTGTACGGTACCTACTTCGCTTTGTCCGTAGATAATGGAAACCAGAACCGTGTTATCTTGTAGGGCGGCTTCCAAGTCCTGGGGAGATACTCGACCTTCAGCATCCACCGGTAAGTAGGTCACTTGCCAACCCATGGTTTCCAACATCCGGGCAACTTGGGATACAGCCGGATGCTCCACGCTGGAGACAATAATATGTTGGGGTTGGCGGTACTGGCGGGCAACGCCCATTAACGCCAAATTGTTGGCTTCCGTACCACCAGAGGTAAAAAGGATCGATTCGATTTCCGCATTCAGCAGCGATGCTACCTGCATTCTCGCCCGTTCCAAGGTGGTGGCAGCTCTTTGCCCCCAGGCGTGGGAACTGGAAGGATTGCCCCATTGCTGGACCATCACTTCCTGCACGATGGCGATCGCTTCTTCTCTAGGTGGTGTGGTAGCGCTGTAATCTAGATACACTTGCATGATTCGTCCTTGGTTGACCGTCGGTGACTAACCACCAGGTTTACGAACATTGTAATCTTCGTGGGAAAGCACTTCTTGGGGAATGACAAAGTTGCCATCATCGCGGCAAATCATTCGATAGTTTCTCGTAATAGGAATACTAATAATGGTACGGTTGTGACGCAAGCGTTTGCCGCCGAATTGGCGATAGTCTTTTTGTTTATCCAGGGCTTTTAAAATAGAACGAGCTTTTTTCACCACGTGGCGGGGGAGGGGTCGCAAATCGATGGGGTCTTTTTCAAAGGAAGCTTCCCAATCTTCCTTTTGCCGCCGTTTGGTGTAGCTGTCAGCAGACCCATTATTTTTCGCCGCCTCTGTTTGCTGGCAGCGATGGCAAACTTTGCCATATCCCTTATGACCACATGGAAATGTCTTTTTTCGTTTAGGCATAGAAATTGATTTGGCAGGAACTTGACATCTAGCCCCCCCCATTGCATTTCCTTTGGCAGGCTTCCCTCCCTAGTCCCACACAAATCGTACTTGCCTGAGACTACGGCTCTCCCATATTTTCTATTGTGTCATAGATTATCTGCGTGTAGATTTGTGCTGAGTGGTGTCGTTTGCCGGAAAAGTCAATGTGGGTGCGTATATTTGCTATTGTATGCTTGGGCTTGGTGGGTGTAGGTTGCCGACAAACAGTCTCGGAAAAGCGCTATCCGGACCCTTTGCCCCAAGACCCCAACATTACGGTTCATTTCAATCAAGACCCATCCAACAGCTACACGGAACCCTACCGCCAGCAACAACGCCGCGGCGATAATTTAGAGGCGATTCTGGTAGAAGCAATTCGCCAAGCGACCACCAGTGTTGACGTGGCGATACAGGAGTTGCGCTTGCCGCAAGTAGCCCAAGCTCTGGCCCAACGTGCCCGAGAAGGTGTACAAATACGGATAGTTCTGGAAAATACCTACAGCCGTCCTTGGAGCGATTTTTCCCCAGCCGAAATTCAAAATTTTGACCAACGAAAACGCGATCGCTATCAAGAATTTGTCCAACTCGCCGATATCAATGGCAACGGCCAACTCTCTCAAAAAGAAATTCAAAAACGCGATGCTTTAGTCATCTTAAAAAACGCCAATATTCCCGTGATTGACGATACCGCTGATGGCAGTCGCGGCAGCGGTTTAATGCACCATAAATTTATCGTTATTGACGGACAAAAAGTGCTGGTTTCTTCTGCCAATTTAACCACCAGCGGCATCCACGGCGATTTTCTCAAACCTGCCAGTCGCGGCAACGCCAATCATTTATTAAAAATCGATAGTCCCCAACTTGCCCAAATTTTTACCAAAGAATTTGAACGCATGTGGGGAGATGGACCCCAAGGAAAACCAGACAGTCAGTTTGGTTTGCAAAAACCCCCACACCACTCCCAAAAAGTTTTTGTAGGCAATACACCAGTCACCGTTCGCTTTAGTCCTACCTCTCCCTCGCAACTCTGGTCTGCCAGTACCAACGGAACCATCGCCGAAATTCTGCAAGGGACCAACGAAACCACAGATTTGGCTTTGTTTGTGTTTTCCGAACAAAAAATTGCCAATGTTTTAGCAAAAAAATATCAACAAGGGGTAAAAATTCGGGCTTTATTCGACCCTGGTTTTGCCTATCGTTTTTATAGCGAAGGATTGGATATGTTGGGGGCGGCGTTGGCTCGTTCCAATTGCGAGTACGAATTAGACAACCAACCCTGGGAAAATCAACTTGCTAGCGTAGGCACTCCCACACTACCACCTGGGGATAAATTGCACCATAAATTTGCGGTGGTTGATGACAAAACGGTTATTACTGGTTCCCACAATTGGACGGCGGCTGCCAATCACGAAAATGACGAAACTTTATTGGCGATCGAAAATGCCACTGTGGCAGCGCATTTTATACGGGAATTCGAGCGTTTGTACGATACGGCGCGTTTGGGAGTTCCCGCGCGCGTGGCTGCCAAAATTCGCGATCGCCATACCCAATGCCAGACAATTGCTGCCCCGCAATCGGTGCAAGTTACGGGAAAAATTAATATCAATACGGCTACGCAAAAGGAATTAGAAACATTACCGGGAATTGGACCTGCTTTAGCCCAACGCATTATTGAAAAGCGATCGCAAAAGCCTTTTTCTTCTTTAGAAGATTTACAAGCAGTTTCGGGAATTGGTCCCAAAACGGTAGCGGACTTGAGCGATCGGGTAACATGGTAAAGGTGGTGCTGGCAGCGATCGCCTAGGTGACAATCACCGCAACCACAATCGCTGCCAAGGCCAAAATCACCGATCCCACAAAAATGGCAACGGCTACATTTCCCTGACGAAGTTCTGCTTGGTGGTTGATGGGATCGATCCAATCAAACAGGCGGGTGGCTGCGTACAAAACCAAAACACCAATAAAAGCCCAACCAATGGTTTCTCCAACTGCTTGTATTAGCTCCATCATTGATTTTCCGAGTTGTTGGTTTGCCTGCAAAAATCTAGAGCCATTCGCAAATCGTTTTTGCTAGGAAACAATTTTTGGTTGCGAATTCCAGCATGCGATCGCGTCAATTTTTCAAGTACCTTCTTAACGATACTTAACAAAATACCACGAGCATCCTAGCACTAGCGACTCTATTCTGCCATTATAATTGTGCAACGTATAGGGGTTTTTTATGCCAGTTACTGTCCAAACCGAAAAATACGGTACCAGTCGCTTTATAGAGCGGACCCCCTTTCTACCTCTACTCTCCGTTCTTGTGGTTTTGCTGGCCCTATTTCTATCAATATTTTTCCCCGAAATTATCGAACAGGACCGAGTTCAAGTTCAACCGCAAGAAACCGTCAAACTCGATTCCATTCGCATGGAAAGAGACCCCATTGGGGCCTTGCGAATTGATGTGAAAGCTATTTTACCCAGCAATACCTGGGTCACCTATCAAATTGAATTGTTGGATCCGCAAGGGGAACGTCTAGCCGCAGCCAGAAAAGAAGCGTGGCGGGAATCAGGAATTTGGCGCGAAGACGGAGAATCGGGAACTTGGTCAGAGTCGGATGTACTCGGTGGCTTGGATGTTCGTTTGGGTAAAGAACAACAAGAAGATGTAACCATCGCCATTTCTGTAGAAGAACACGGAACCAAAGCAGGCAGGCTTCTCGAAGATCCGGTTCCCTTTCAAGTAACAGTAGAAAAAGGCGTTATCGACACCCGTTACCTGATTGCAGGTTTGTTTGGAACCAGTGCTTTTTCCCTACTTAGTTTGTTAAGTTTTAGAAATACAGGCAAACCCGCTATCCGAAAACAAATCAATGATAGCGATGTGGGAGCTCGTGCAATTCTAGGAGGGCACAATTCCTTAATTAAAGTCGTTGTTTTGATAGAAGCAGACGAAACATCACCTCCCTACATGAACGTAGACTTATGGGTAAAAGACGGTCAGGGCGAACAAATTTACTCGGAAACTTTAACTGCCAGAATGCGTTTCCACAAAGATGACAACGGCGAGATTCAAAAAGCTGTCGATCGGGTTTCTAAATTTTTCGTATTGGAACGGCGTGGTTCCTACGGATTTTATGTCGAAGTCAGACCCGACGAACCCGTAGACCGTACTACCTTGACTGTACGGGAAAATGTCAAAACCATCACCGGCAAAAACCCAGTTGTGAATATTACCGTTTCCTAACTAGAATACAAATATAATCTTAACAATCTTGAGGAAAATTTATGCTAACCAAAGTATTTACCGTCCTAGCCTTTTTAATTGCCGGTTTTACCATCTGGGCCGCTTATACCCAACGATCGGCGCTCGCTTTACGCCAACAGTCCCAACCCCTCTACTGGCCCCGACATGGAACCGTCGTTCATGGATACTACTACGGTGGTTCTTGGAATCCCGGTCCTTCCCGTTCTCAGTCTGGATTTCGCGGTGGTGGTCCCAGCGCCGGCAAGTAAGCAAGGAAATAAGTTTTGCCTATGATGACTCGATACCAACGCAATCTCTTGCTGGTAGCGGCGGCTATATCTTCTAGCAGTGGCTTGGCTGTAGAACTTTTGCTAGGCAATCTCGCCAGCTATCTGGTCGGCAACGAGGCCCTTTCCTACGGAATTGCTGTGGGAGGTTTTTTGGCGGCCATGGGGGTAGGTTCCTATTTGAGTCGCTTCATTGCTGACGAAACTAGTTGGGAATCTGGGGAAGAACTTTCTCCCCAGCAGCGGGAAGATTTGCTTTCTAGTTTTGCTAAAGTAGAACTCGCGATCGCGCCTCTAACCGCATTCTTGCCTTTAGGCTTGTTTGCCTTGTTTGTGGTGGATGGCTTTTTGTGGCTGGGTTTGTTTTTGGTAACCCTAGTTTTGGGAATTTTAGCTGGTTTGGAAATCCCCCTACTAACGCGATTGGTCGAACAAGAAGAAGGACTTCGGGAAGCTTTGGCCGGTGTTTTGGCAATGGATTATTTGGGGGCCTTGCTGGGGTCGTTGGTGTTTCCCGTGGTGTTGCTGCCGGTGTTTGGCATGTTTCCTTCCGCCGCCATTATTGGTTCCTTACCCGCGGTCATGGTATTTTTATTAGGACGTGCTTTTCCCCAACTGCGTGTTTGGCGATGGGTGGGGTTGGCAGTAGCCGCTGGTTTGTTGGGATTTGCCTGGGTAGCTGTTCCCATTGGCAATAGTTTGGAAAATAAGTTGTACGCCGATCCGGTGGTCGGTAGGTGGCAGTCTGCCTACCAACGGTTGGTTCTCACGCGATGGGGTCGGGATATGCGTTTGTTTCTCAATGGCGATTTGCAGCTTTCCACCGCTGACGAATACCGCTACCACGAGGCTTTGGTTCACCCTGCTATGGTGGCCGCAGAAAATCCCCGTCGGGTGTTGTTGCTGGGGGCAGGCGATGGCATGGCGTTGCGCGAAGTTCTAAAATGGGAGCAGGTGGAACGAGTTTTATTGCTGGAGTTGGATCCGGCGGTGGTCAGCCTAGCACAAAACCATCCGTTTTTATCCAAACTGAGCGATCGCGCTTGGGAAGACCCACGGGTGGAAGTACGGTATGGGGATGCTTTTCGGATAGCCCCTACTTTAGCAGAAACCTTTGATGTGATTATTGCTGATTTCCCCGATCCGGACCGGACAGCTTTGGCTAAATTATATTCTAAGGGATTTTACGAAGGATTGCGATCGCGCCTTGCTCCTACAGGGGCCATGGTAACCCAAGCTTCCAGTCCGTTTTTTGCCCCCCAAGCGTTTGCCTGTATTGCTGCTACCCTAGAAGCAAGCGATATGTCTGTTTATCCTTATCGAACCGATGTTCCCAGTTTTGGTCCTTGGGGATTTGTCATGGCGGCCAATCAGCCTTTTGACCCCTCTGTTCCCATTTCTTTATCCGTGAAAACCCGATATTTAACCCCCCATTTGTTTCCCACGTTGTTTCAAATACCAGAGGATATTCGTAGAGAGGATGTGGAAATCAATACCCTCGCTCATCCTATTATTGCTCGCTATCAAAGCGATCGGCGATGGAATTTGTATTAAAGAAGTCCGGAACCAGTTTTGATAAGCTGGTGGTTGAATTTCGATAGGTACTTTTGGTTATGATTGCAATTGTTTGGTTGGCTATTATTCTTTTAGTTGCCGTTGGCGTCGTTTTGGTCGTCCGTCAAAGGCGTCTCTCCCCACAAAACGAACAAGAATCTCCTTCTTTAAAGCGAAATGTGTTTAATTTGCAAATTGGCGATATCGTTCAATATATGGAACGAGATTGGATCGTGGAAGGCAAGTTAATTTACGAGGAAAGTGGCTTTAGCTGGTCGGAATACATGCTGCAAGACGGCGATGATTTGCGTTGGCTGTCGGTGGAAGAAGACGACACGGTGGAAGTTCAGTGGTTGGAACCTACCCAAGTTTTGGACATCAGCGGCGAACCGCCACGGGAGTTGACCTTTGCCGGAGAAACCTACTATCGCGAAGGGTCTGGGATTGCCAATATGAAACGCATTGGTACAGTACAGCGACGCAATGCCGAACAATGCCGCTATTACGATTATGAAGGAGAGGGGGATAATGTTTTGTCTATAGAAGATTGGGATGGCGAGATTGAAGTGACGGTGGGTCGTACCATTCGTCCTAGCGATTTGTCGCTTTTGCCGGGAGAAGGCGATCGCGTTTATCGCTACAGTTAAGGGAGGTTCGGTTTTTAAAAACCAAAAATGGATTATTTAACGGAGGAAGAACGCGCCAAACAAGAAATTTTTCGCAAATACAAGTATGCTTTGCAAGGGTTGGGGGTGGATTTAACCCGCTAGGATATTAAATTTGCCATAGAACAATGCTACCAGGATTTTGAAACTATCTTGCAAGCGTTTGTTTTTTGGGCGCTTTATCGGGAGAGACAGGACAACAAACCGCTGGAGTATCCCAGTGCTGGTTTGATTCAAGCGATCGCAGAACGGTGGCAACCTGCTACCTCCTCATAGGTTATTTACTGGACAATAATTGACTTTTGTTGACTTGATAGTCGTAGCCATCTTTCTTGAAGATTGGCTAGATGTTGTAT
>NZ_LNDC01000031.1 GCF_001870905.1 Geitlerinema sp. PCC 9228 | reverse complement strand
CAAGCGATCGAGCTTGACCCTGATGATGCTTGGACTTATAACGAATTAGGAGATGTATTAGAAGACAAAGGAGAGCTAGAAGAGGCGATAGAGAAGCATCGAGAAGCGATCGAACTTGCTCCTGAGGTATGCATCTGCTTACAGACATTTAGGTTATGCCCTCGAACAACAAGGAGATCTAGAGGAAGCCATGGAAAACTATCGCCAAGCAATTAAACTTGATCCCGAAGATGCTTGGACTTTCAACAGTTTGGGAAATCTTTTACAACAACAAGGAAAGCTAGAAGAAGCTATTGAAAAGTACGAACGTGCTCTCGAAGTAGATCCAAACAATACTAAAGCTCAAGACAATCTTGACGAAGCCAAGCGAATGCTAGAACAGCAAGGAAATTCAACAGGACCTACCATCGAATTGGAAATTTAGATAATCAGAAGGTACTCAAGTTAGCTGCTTATATCAGCACATCTGGTTTTATTTTTTAGCGAAATTTTCGCATCTTGAAAAATACGAGCTTGGCGCCAACCAGCCGCTGTCGTTACATCTACTTGCGGTGAGCGAAGTCGAACAGCTTCTCGTAACAACTCCAACCCCAATCTTGTTACGATTTCTGCTGGCAAACATAGCGTCGTAGCGCCAGTATCCACCAAAACTTGCTCCAACTGCACGGAACGAACTTCTGCAGGGGAAATTAAGCCACGAGTTGCATTGGCTTCATCGACGCGACTTGTGCTGAGCTTTGCCGAAACATTTGGTAGGGACAGTACCTTTGTTTTTTCAGCTATCCAACCATCCCACCGAGAGTATTGAGAAATAATACCAACAACATCGGTGGGATTAAACAACCGCGACATCGCTTATTCCTTCACCACCAACTTCGACGAGGAACTGCGCCCAAACTCCGAAGGCGTATACTGCAAGCGTACCTCAGCGCCAGGAAACTCAAACGTACCCGGAGTCACCGATCGCACCAAATAGTGTAAATGATACACCCCAGCCGTCAAGCGATCGCCATACGCCACCACCCGGTCGTCGTATAGTTGCTGGTAGCCAATTTGCCAGCTACTCGCCTGCGTCGCCACCGCCTCCGTCGCCGTTTGGAAACTGGTGTCAACCGCCTCAAAACCAGCCGGCAAGAAATCCTTAATCGTCACGTGGTTCACCGGATGGTCGGTGACAATCTCCAATCCCACATCAAAGACCTCACCAGCATTCACCTCTAACGGTTCTACCTCCGACAAACCAACCCGTTGCAACACCGACTCTTCACCGGCAGGGCGAATTTCTCGGGAAACCCGCAAACCATTGAACCGACCTGGCTGCGACCCTTGCAAGCGATAGCTGTAGTTCGCCGCATAGTGCAACGTACCCTCGCCGCGTTTTTCAATAACCAGATCCTGCTCTCCTGGCGACAAACGATCCATCGCCACGTTAATCGATAGCGGGTCAGAACCCGAAGTAAACTGCGCCTTATCCAGAACCTCGCCATTCAGCATCACCGTCGCTTCAAAATCGGCATCCGTCTCCCAGGTTTGGCTGTATTCAACCAACCCTTGCAACGCCGCCGCATCCGCATAAGTAGTTTGCCAAGTACCGTTGCGGCGCAAATCCAGCAACCCTTGCAGCAGGCGATTGACCACCTCTGGTTGAGTATCCCGGTTCAAAAACAGCCGCAATGCCTCTGCTTGGGCTACGGTTGGCGTACTCAGCCAAGACCACCCCTGGGGCAAATTCAACGTGGCACTGGAACCAGTTTCGTAGACCGTTTGCTGCAACTGCTGTACCAGATTTTCAGCTTCATTTTGCCGTTGGTCGAACTTCGCCATGTGACGCGCCAGGCGAATTTGCGCCACCGTATCCAACTCGGCGCGACCTTGGTAAATTTCCCCGAGGAAATCCCCCCGTCGTTCGCCCAACGCATCCAAACCAACCAAAGCCCCCAGGCGGACCCGGTTTTTACAGGATTGGGAACTGCAAAACTCATATTTGCTGGTGGGGTCGGCAAGCAAGGTTTTCAGATATGCCCGCACTTGGGAAACCATCTCCGACGATACCGATAATCCCGCTTTTTGCGCCACCGCCAGGCTTTGGGCAGCGTAGGGCGTGACAAACGGGTCGCTGGTTTCGTCGCCGGGATAGGTAGCAAACCCGCCATCGCTCAGTTGCAGTTGTTTCAACTGTTGCAAGGCTTGGTTGCCTTCTTTTTGCGGGGAAAACTTGACAAATGACTGATTGTATGCTTCGCCCAAAATCTGCAAGCTAGACGCGATCGCGAGTTGGCTGGCAGTAGGTTCCAAAAACGGCAACACGTCATCATCAAACGCCTCTGCCGCTGGTGCTTTGAGTTCCGGAACCAACGTACTGGCAAGGGTAATTTCCAATCCTCCCACCGAAGGCACCACATCCTCATTTAAATTCACCGGTACCGTCGCGCGATCGCGAGTTTGACCAGTTTGCACCACACTTTCGCTCACTTGCAGCGGTTCCACCGGCAGGGAAACTTCCCAAGCATCGCTAGCCCCCCGTTGCAACTGGGTAGTAAAGCGAACCTCACCCCCAGTAGCAGTCCGATTTTCCGGATTTTGAGCCACCATTTCCAAACGGTAGCCCGCCGTTCCCGATGGCAAATCCCGCTGCAAGGTCTCTTGCATATCCTCGTCAGCAAATGTAATGTCGCCTTGTAGTAGGGCTTCAATATCCAACTCACCTCGATCGCGACCGGTATTGTTGGTTACAGAAACACCAGCCATAAAGCGATCGCCCGGGCGCACAAATCGCGGCAAAATCGGATTGGTCACCAACGGCTGCGTCACCATAAAAGTGCTGTCTTCCTTGCCAAACCGCATATCCGGCTGACTTCCCTGGGAGGGTTCCGCCATAGCAACCGCCATCACCCGCCAGGTAGTCAAATTATCCGGCAAGTCAAAACTCACTTGTGCCCGACCGTTTTCATCCGTCGCGATCGCACCATTATAATAAGCCAGCGGTTGAAACGCCGTCCGCAAATCAGTATCCGCAGCCGCCGCCGACATGCCGCCGCCGTAGCCCCAACCTTTGCCCATTGGTGACGAGAAAGGTTGCAACACCACATCAAAGCGGTTGTCTCGAAAGCGCGTCGAAATCGGTTGTTCCGCATACACCGTTTCCACCAAATCCGGCGGTCTGTATCCTGACAGCTGCAGAACCGACTCATTCGCCACCATCAGCGCCACTTGACCTTGCACCGGTTCTCCCGTATGGGAACGTACTTGCAAATCGATGGTTTGTTCGTCGCCAGGTTGCCGTTCCTCAGCATGTTGCAAATCCACTTGCAAGTATTTTTGGTCCAATCCCACTTTGAACGGTGCAAAACCAACTTTCACCAAATCTTCCACATCTTGGGGTTGCTGATTCGATTGCCCCAAAGGTTCTCCCTGACGAACCAACACCGCTTCCACCGCCGCATTGGGCAGCATTTCCTCCGTTACCTGGAACGCAACTTGCGGTGCCGATCCTTCCACAGAAACCACCTTCTCGTAGAGGGGTTCGTCACGAACCACGGAAAAATAGATTTCTCCCTTCTCGTAGGGCGACTGAATCAGTGCCTTGGCGGTATCTCCCGGCGCGTAGGTATCCCGGTCTAAATTCACCTGCAACATATCGTCTTGGGAACGCCAGCCGACCATGCCGCCACCGGAAACCCACATCCGCCGGTCTGTTGCTGTCACCTCATCGGTGGCATTGGCGAAATTGGCGCGAATGCGGTATGAACCTGCCGACGGTGCCGTTAGCGATACAGTTTTGGGTTCGTTGCCAGAACGCACCTGTTGGGTATCCACCGTTTCGTATTCCACCTGATAGCGGGGGCTGCGGCTGCCAGCCACTACCTCGGTGACGCTGCTGTAGTTCATTTTTTGCAGTTCCAGGCGTACCTTTTCTCCCGAAATGGGGTCGCCTTGGGGATTGGTGACAATGACATCCGTATCGAAGGCACTTTGGGCATCGGCGACAAAATTGCTGCGCAAACCAATCATGCGATCGCTGGGCAACACTGTCACCGTCTGCGAGTTCGCCACCGACAGGTTGGAAACATCGCTCACCTCCGCTTCCAGGCGATACTGCATGGGATAGGGCAAATCTTCGTCTACCTTCACCTCAAACGAACCCTCACCCGATTCGTTTAGAACCGCCTGTTTTTCCAATACTTGGCTGTCAACGGTGGGGCTTTCTTCCGGGAAAAACCACTGACGACCAAACTGGAACTCTTCCCATTGGTCTGGTTGCAATGACTTCTGGGAACGAGTGACGTAGTAAGTGGCATTGCCTTCAGCAACCGGTGCCCCGAATAAATATTCGCTATTTACTTGGGCAGTTAAAGTATCGCCAAATTGCACATAGTCCGAATCTACAGCCACATCTACTTTAAAATTGGGGGGATTCAACTCAGTAACCCGGAACTCGCCGCTAATTTCCACACCCCGTTGAGAACGCGCTTGCAACGTATAGAAACTCAACGACCGGTCTTCAGCAATGGGCAAGTCTACCGAAAACGTACCCAAATCGTTGGTGGTATAGCTGCCCAGTTCCTCTTTATTGCCTTCGCGGTCTTGTAGAGTTACGGTATAGCGAGTGTTTTTATCCAACGCCAGTTCGCCATCGTCTAAATAAGCCGCCACGCCGGTAAAATGGGCGGTTTCGCCGGGTTGATACAACTTGCGATCGCTGAAAATCGTACCCCGCGACTGGGGGGATCCCTCGTTCCATTCCAAATTGGCACCATAACCGTAGGCACCGCTGTAGGATTGTATCCGCGCGTACGCCCAATCTTGGTTTTCTCTGGCTACAAAAAGCAACTCCGGCGCTTCGTCAAAACGCCCCTGGGGCATACAGCCAGACAACGCTTCTTGGTCAAGTTTCAGCGTTCCCGTACTATCGGTGGTTCCTTCAGCACAAACTTCCGGCTGCAGACGTTGTTGTTCCGAACGCCGCCCGGCAAACAGTTTCGACGGATATACTTCCACCGCAGCATTGGCAACAGGCGACCCATCGTCCAAATGATGAACCCGCACCAAGCTAGACTCGGGGAAGACCTGTGCCCACACCCCCAAATTGGTTAGCTGTACCAAACCATAAAAATCGGGTTCTCGCCAGCGTTTGCCGCCATCTTCCGTTTCGTATTGATTGGTACGCGCGGTCACGCCATATGCCAACATTCCTGTATCGCCGCCCAATTGTTCTTTTATGGGAACGGTGATGCTGCTCTTTTCGTTTTTCTGTTGCTGAATGTCAAATGTAGACCAGTTTTGCTTTTGCGGTAATAAATCCTTTTGTTCACCTTGAGGATAGGCACTATCGGTAAAGATTAAATCCTCTGGCTGTACCACTTGATAGGCAGCTTGATATTGGGAACGGGGCAAATTCGTCGCAAAAATATTGAGCTGCAAATCTTCGGCGGCGGGGAAAATATTGGTTCCTGAAGGTGCCCAAATATCGGCAGCCAAATCGCCGGTACTGTATTCAATTTCTACATCTTCTTCTAAGGTTTGCCCGTAGCGGTCTTTTAACCCTTTTTCGACAGTAATGGTATAGCTGGTGGCTGGTTCCAATGCCCAAGGATTGATTTCCACCGTATCGCTATTTTGATAAGCGCGCACTAGGGGCAAATCTTCGCTTCCCGTCAGGGCAGGCACGGGGGCACTGGGGGCAGGCACGGGGGCACTGCCCCTACGTTTTTGTTGGTTGTTGGTAACGCGAATGTGTTTTTCTGCCGATTCGGCTGCCAATCCATTGTTAAATTTGAGCTCTGCCCCGCCTTTTTGAAAGCGACCGTAGGCACCGCCAGCGTTGGGTTGTCCGAAATACTGCAATTCTTCAAACGCCAATTGTTCGTAAGTTTTGACGTTGGAAGTAAATTTGGTTTGGCTGGCTAAATTGCCAATTTTGGGTTCCAAACCACTGGTAAATTCTAAGCGATATTCGGTGCCTTTTTGTAATTTTTGTTTGGGTTCTAGTTGATATCGCCAGCGCAGTTTGGAAGGATCGAATTTCTCTTGCGGGGTTAAATTTTGTCTGGGATTGTCTTTGGTGAGGAGGGAAGCGTTTAGGGAAATAATTGTATCGTCTTTGATTGATACGAGTTGGGCGTGTTTTTGTAGGGATTTTTGGTCAAGTTCGACGTTGGAAGTAAATTCTAGTTTGGGTTCTAGGTCGATAAATTGTGGTTCGGAATAAGGGTTGGGTTTGATGCTGGGTAAGTTGGTTAGTTGGATGGGATTGGTTTCAAAGGTCCACGCCAAATCTTGGTTGAGGGTCCGATCTTGCAAGTCGCTTAAACCAGATTTGATGGTTACTCGCACTCGGCTGGCGTTGGGCAAGGCGCGATCGGCTTGAAATCCCACCATTTTGGGGGTTAAAAACCGAAATCTGCCGGGCAGGTCCGGAGAAATTTCAAAATGTTTTAATTTGTCCTGGGTGGTGTCGGCGTCTAAGGCTTCTACAGGAATGAGGGGGTCTTGGAAACGAATGCGAATTTGAGAAAGGGGTTCTGCCTGCCCCACGGGATGAATTTCTTCGATCCAAGCGGGTAGGGAGGGCTTGGCAAGTTTTTCAATTTGTGGTAATGGGTCTTCCACCATGATGGAGGATGGCTGTTGCTGGGTGGCTTGCTGTTGGTTGGAGCAAGCTGCGATCGCCCAAGCGGCAAACAAGCCCAAGAAAAACCACTTCCAAGTTTTTGCTAGAATTCGCTTCATAACGTCCCTCGATGGTTGGGAGAAAGTTTCATTTCCCGGGGGGCAGGCACGGGGGCACAACGCGTTGCGCCCCTACCCCTATGTATCGTTTTGACCAATTGCGGTTCGACTTCGATCGCCGCAGGCTAGCTGTTTGCCTTGACCCCATTCGATGCCTTTATTACCCTTCGTCACCGGTTATAACATCTGGTTCGCGACCGAAGGTACTGGCACTAAAATTCATTTCTACTGACCCGTTGGGTGTGGAATCGGTGGTTTGACCGGATTGCGTCACCAATTGGCTGTTTTGCTGGGTTTCTGCCCCTTCAACTTCGCTCGGGGCGGGTTGCAACTGGTTGGTGACAAATTCGGCAATTTTTTGCACTTTGCTCCAGTTGCCTTGGGAGGCAGCAGCGGCGGCTGATTCCCGCAGCAGTTGTTCTAGTTTGTCATGGCTAACCAGTTCTAGCAGTTCTTCTAAGGATAAAGATGCGATCGCCATACGGTTTTCCCCAAGTTCGGCAAGCAACAGTTGTTTGCCCCTATGATAGCCGCCAATTGTATGGATGGGGAGAGGGCATCGAAGCATCGGGGCGTCGGAGCATCGGAGCATCGGGGCGTCGGGGCGTCGGAGCATCGGAGCATCGGGGCGTCGGAGCATCGGAGAAAACAACCAATTATATCTCCCAAGCTCCCAAGCTCCCACGCTCCCAAGCTCCCACACTCCCAAGCTCCCAAGCTCCCACGCTCCCACGCTCCCAAGCTCCCACGCTCCCAAGCTCCCACGCTCGGTACGCTCCCACGCTCCCATCCTACTCAATCCAATCTTTTGCCCGTTCCACTGCCTGAATCCATTTTTCAAAGTTGGTTTGGGCAACGACGGTGTCGGCACCGGGTTCAAAAACGCGATCGACTTGGCGATTTTTTACCAATTTGGCATAATCATCCCAAAAACCAATCCCCAATCCGGCACCAAAGGCGGCTCCTTGAGCGGTGGCATCAAGAATGGCAGGGCGTTCTACAGGAATTCCTAATACGTCGGCTTGAAATTGCATCAGGAAATTATTTTGAGAAGCGCCTCCATCGACTTTTAACAGTTCGATGTTGTTCCCATCTTTGTTCATGGCGACAACTACTTCTTTGACTTGGTAGGCGATGGATTCTAAAACTGCTCGCACCATGTGTTCCCGTTTGACGCCACCGGTAATTCCCAAAAAGGCACCGCGCGCGCTCATATCCCAGTGGGGGGCACCCAAACCGCTTAAGGCAGGAACGAAATAAACGCCGTTGGTATCTTGCACTTGTTGGGATAAAAATTCGGTTTCTGGGGCAGAGTCAATTAGTTGCAAGCCATCCCGCAACCACTGAATGCAGGCACCGGTGGTAAACATGGCGCCTTCTAGGGCGAAGTTCACTGTTTTGCTGCTGTGGCTGTTGGCGGCTTGGGTCCAAGCGACGGTAGACAGGAGTTGGTTGTCGGAACGGGTGAGTTGTTCGCCGGATTGGGAGATTAAAAAGCAACCGGTGCCATAGGTACATTTCAACATACCTGGGCGATCGCATCCGTGGGCAAAGAGGGCAGCTTGTTGGTCGCCAAAAATGGCGGTAATGGGGATTTCTAGGCCAAGCAGGGCAGGATCGGTTTTGCCAAACCAGCCAATGCTATTTTTAATTTGCGGCATCATGTGGGCAGGAATGCCAAACAAATCCAGCAGTTGTTTATCCCATTCCTGCGAGGAAATGTTCATCAGCATGGTGCGGCTGGCGTTGCTGGCATCGGTGGCATGAACTTGCTGACCGGTTAAGTTCCACAAAATCCAGCTATCGATGGTGCCGGCAATGACGTTGTCTAAATTTATATTGGGATTTTCCCGTTTAACCCAATCCAACAGCCAAGCCAGTTTGGTGGCGGAGAAGTAGGCGTCTAACACCAAGCCGGTGCGTTCGTTGATTTCTGGGGCTTTGCCTTGTTCGATGAGCTGGCGGCACATGTTGGCGGTACGCCGATCCTGCCAGACGATGGCGTTGTGCAAGGGCATGCCGGTGGTTTTATCCCACAACAGGCAGGTTTCCCGCTGCACGGTTAAGCCAATGGCGGCAATTTCGTTGGCGTTGATGTTATTTTCCTGCAAAACTTGCTGCATGCAGGTGCGGGTGTCTTGCCAAATTTCGTTGGGATCGTGTTCCAACCAGCCGGGTTTGGGATAGTGTTGGGTAAATTCTTTATATACTTGTGCGACGACGTTGCCGCTGCTATTAAAAATTAAGGCTCGATTGCCTGTGGTGCCCAAATCGAGCGCCATTACATATTTGGTTTGGTTGGCAGTCATAGCAATAAAAGCTTCAATGCAAACAGGTTTTTTGCTGGGGATGGTTTTCTAGATATACCAGCTTCTGCGATCGCTTGGGAGCTTCGTGTGATGTTTCTTAAAAATGATGGTATCGATTGTGGGGGGTACCGGGCGTGGGAGATCGGGTATACAAAAATCACAATTCTTGTCGGGGCAATCCCCCCGTGGTTGCCCCCTCGGTATGCCCCGCATCACTTCACCTTCAACACCAGCGCTTCGCTATTGCGCAGTTCCAAATAACGGAGGTCTTTCAACCTATCATCTTCTGCCAGGGAAGGAGAAACGATCGCGCTTTGCCACTCTGACAAGTCCAACTGCAACCAATCTCCCAAGGAAACCATCATGGGGTCGCCCCAGATATGAGCCAGCATCACAATTTCTTCCTGGGGATTGTCGGGGTTGTGGCGTTTGCCGTAAAACACAATTCGCCGATCGTCGCTGACTCTATGAAAGCGATCGCGGCTTTTTAAGTTATATTGCAACCAAGGGTTTTGTTGGCGAAACTTACGCAGTTGCAAATTAAAATGGGTTTGTTTTGAATCAAGTTGGTTGGCGTAACGCCAAACGTTGCAGAATTCGTAGGCGTCTTCTAAAAACCGGCGGGCAAATTCTTTTAAGCGATCGCTGTTGATATACCGCACGAATGCAATGGAATTCTCATCCTCCAACGGACCCAGCGACGGCAAATCGCAATCCATGTTGTCCGGATCCAGGCATTGCTTGCACGCCGCCACAATTTCGTCCAGGTCATATTCCCGTTCCAAAACTCCCCGCCGCAGCGACATGCAAAACTTGCGCAAATCTGTCAATTTGGTGAATCCTAGAGATTTAACCCGAGGAAATGCTTTTTCATCATCGTACAGTTGGGGCGTCAGATGCCAGTACAGAAATCCGACTTCTTCCGATACCACCAAAACCCCATAGCGGCGGTCGGTATTGCGGAAAAACATCCAGGGCGATCGCATGGTGGCATGGAGAAAGTCCATAGGCAATCCCGGGGAAAAGGCGTACAGCCAGGTATTAACAGCTGGGTTATCATAGGCATTGAGGAACACCGACCGCAGGTCATCTCCCAAATGCCAATCAATATCGGTAGAAATTTCGGGATCGATTTGATGGGCTCGTCGCAAGGTGTCGTGGTTGCCGCAACCCACCACCCAACGTTCTCCATGGTGTATAACTTCGTCAATGCGTTTTTCATACTCTTGCCAGAAAGAATATAGCATGGGAGCATTGTTCCCAAAAATCAGCGGACTCCACTGATAGGACCCCGGTTTTTGTTCGATTAAATCCCGATAGGTAGCCACCTGTTCCCAACCTTCGTCCGGCCAGGGGCGAGCATCTTCAAAAATGGTACACAAATGGCGTCGGTAGCCGTTAATCTCCTGCACCACATCGCTCATTTCCAGCAAGAAAGCATCGTCTTGTTCCATGCGACCGCTGAGGGGGTTGAAAAATTGATATTCGTGGGCGCGATCGAGGCGAATACCATCAATACCAAAATTTACCTTCCGCCGCAGGATTTCTTGGAAAATAGCCCGTACCGTAGGTAGTTGGTGGTTCAACTCCTGACCGTAGGAATTTCCTCCTTTTAAAAACTGGCGATTGAGACACAGTTCGGCTTGGTCGTCGGCGTGGCTAAAGACCACATCAAAGATAACTTGAATAGGACCGGTGGGGAAATTGTGCAGGGTGGCAATCAGATCCACCATTTCATCGGGGCGTAGGGTTTCCAAAAATGCTGGATTGATGGTCGATCCGCCCAAAATCGGCACATCGAAGCCCCAGTTTTGGGTGTTGGGACGTTGCAGCTGTACGGTGGCAACATCGAGCAGTTCCAGGTCTTCTGAGGAAGGCAGATCTGCTTCTGAAGGAGTTAGAAACGTAAAGAATTCGCTATCAATTTCGTTTTCTTCGCTGTTTTCGTCTTGATGGCGATCGCTACCATATTCAATGGTGGGTTCCACTGGCAGCAATTGTACGGCGTCGTAGCCAATAAAGTTGGTTTCGGCAGCGTTTAGTTCCTGTTGGTTTTGTAGTTTGGTAGCAATTTGCTGGTAAATCTTGGTCAGTCCCTCAACTGTTCCTGCCTCGGAAGCCGTACCCAGATAAATTTGTAAAATATTGCTTGGCGGATGGGTTCGTGGCAGCGAGTGGCTTTCCGCTTGAGTGGAACCGGAAGTGGCTAAATAGTCCAAATCCGCGCGATTTTCCTGTAAGCTTGCCGTATCGTACAATTCTGCCGGGGCAAAAATGCCGAACGGCAGAGATGTCGCCACCACATCCCGTACGGTTTGTGGGCGGTTTTGTGCGTCTAGGTAGCGCAGCCAATAAAAAGAACCTGCCCGATCGCGGCTGCCAGGTCGCATCCCCGATAAAACGCCCCAAAGATACTCTCGGTGCGGTTTCAAGGCCACGCGATCGCGTTGGAAGCGCACCACTTGGGAAGTGCCACAGCGCCAGTCAATGGGATCGAGGGGGGTTAGCACTTCCAGACGTACTTCCATCATTTCCAGGGCTTCGCCGGTAAGTTCCGGCGTCCAAAACCCAATTTCGGTGAGTCCATCTTCGCGACGATAGTGGCTTCCCAGACGGCTGGCGAGGGCTTTGGCTTTTTCAAAATAGGTGCGATCGGATTCGGTGATGGCTGCCGCCCAATCGAGTAGTTCTTGGGTAGCCGCTTCCACTAAGGTAACGGAGTTTTCTGTTTGGGCTATCACAGTTGTTTCTCTTGACTCGACGGTGGTTGGGGCAAGGGACCATCCATTTCCCTGGTTTTGGGCTTACTTACGAACCAACAAGACGCCTTGGCTGTCGCACAATTGAAAGCGGCGCAAGTCATCTAGCTGGTTGTTTGAGCGCAAACTGGGAGAAGCGATCGCCACTTGCCATTGAGATTGGTCCAATTGCAGCCAGTCTTCTAAAGACACTTCTCCCGGTTCGCCACCCATATGGGCAACCATGGCCACTTGTTCGCTGGCATTTTCCGGATGGCTACGAACCCCATAATAAATGGTACGTTCTTCATCGCTATATTTATTAAAGCGATCGCTACCGGTCAGATTGCCATCCAACCACGGATGTTGGTGGCGGAACCGACGCAAGCTGCAATTAAAATCTACCTGGACCGGATCTAAATCCTCTTGGTAGCGGAAGACATTGCACACGCCATAACAATCTTCCATAAACCGGCGGGCAAAATCTTTTAACTTGCGAATGGTCAAATCTTTCAAAAAATTCACCATCCCCGGTTGATTTAAAGCACTCAAATAGGAAAGCTCGCAGGCTTGAGCAGACTCTCCCAAACACGACTGACAGGCACGGACCACATCCGGCAAGTGATATTCCATCTCTACCATGGTTTTGCTCAAAGCCGTGCCAAATTCCCGTACCTGTTCCAACCTTTCAAATCCCAACTCTTTGAGACGGGGGAAATTATTGGGATCTTGGTAGATGTGGGGAGTAACCTGCCAGTATAAAAAGCCGATTTCCTCGGAAACCACCTTCACCCCATAGCGTTCGTCGGTATTGCGGAAAAACATCCACGGTGCCCGGCTGGTGGCATTGATAAAGTCCATAGGCAATCCCGGACTAAATCCGTACACCCACAGAGTCACCGCCTGGTTGTCGTAGGCATTGTGCAGCACTTCGGGTAAGCTACTGCCCAAATGCCAGTTAATATCCGCATCCAAATCGATTTGGTTGCCCCGGCGCACGGTATCGTGGTTGGCACAGCCGGTAATCCAGTGAGCCCCCCGGTAGATCACCTCGCACACCCGCCGCCATTTTTGATCCCAAAATTTATTCAGCGCTGGGGTATTGTGGGCAAAAATCAACGGACCCCACTGGTAGGATTCCGGTTTGAGTTCGATTAAATCTAAATAGGTGGATTTTTCTTCCCACCCTTCTTCCGGCCAGGGACGCCCATCTTCAAAAATGGTAAACATCAACCGCTGGTATCCGCCAATTTCTTGCACCACATCGCTCATAGCCAGCAAATAGGCATCATCTTGTTCCACGCGACCGGTCAGCGGATTGAAAAAGCGAAAGTCCTGACCGCCATCCACGCGAATACCATCGGCACCGGTATTGATTTTACGCCGTTGGGTTTCCAGCAAAATCGCCCGGACCGTGGGCAGCTGGTGGTTAAGGTCCTGACCGTACATATTTGGACCTTTTAAGAAACGGCGGTTGACCAGTTCCTCAGATTGGTTGTCAGCATGTCCGTAGACCAAATCGTAAATGAGTTGGATGGGACCGGTGGAAAAGTTGTGCAGGGCAGCGGCAAAATCCACAATTTCTTGGGGGCGCAAGCTGCCCAACAGAGCCGGGTTGACTGCGGAGGCACCCAATACGGGAATGTCGTATCCCCAGTCTTGAGTGTTGGGTTTGCGCAGCTGGATGTCGAGTTTGACTTCTCCCTGGTGCAAACCGGTTTTGAGGATGTGGAAAAATTCTCCTTCGCTGGCTTCTTCGCTGCGGTATTCGATGGTGGGTTCGATGGGCAGCAGCTGTACGGCGTCGTAGCCAATATAATTTTTTTCGGCAGGGGTGAGTTCCATGCCTCGGGCCAGTTTTTCGGAGATGCGGCGGAACAGTGCTGCCAGGCTTTCCAGGGTCCCATCTTCCGCAGCAGTACCTACATGCAGTTGCAAAATATTTTTGGGAGCGCCCACCCGGGGGATTTCGTCCCCTTTTCGGGGAGGATAGTCGCGAAAATAATCCAAATCCGGGCGCTGCGCCTGCATGGTTTCCATGTCGTATAGTTCCGCGGGGGCAAAAATGCCAAATGGCAGGGAGTACGCCATGGGATCGCGGATGGTGTGCAAGCGATCGCGGGCGTCTAAATAGCGCAGCCAATACAAAGAACCCGCTTGTTTGGCGGTTCCCGGTCGCATACCGCGGATGACGCCCCATAAATATTCTCCGTGCTGCCATAGGCGCAGGCGGTTGCAGCGGAAAGACACCACGCTCTCTGGCGCGCGGAAATCAATATTTTCAATGGGGGTGAGGATTTCGAGAAAAATTTCTTGTGGTTTGATGGCTTGTTGGGCGCTCAGTTCGGGGGCCCAAAATCCAACTTCCGTCAGTCCATCGCGGCGGTAGTGGGCCCCCAGTTTGGTCGCCAGTTGCTGGACTTGCTCAAAATAGGAAATATCGGAATTCTCTAGGTCAACGACCCAGTCGAGCAATTCCTGGGTGGCTGGTTCGACTAGGTCTATAGAACGAGATGTGTCAACAATCACCGGAACCTCTGGGAAATCTGGAACCCCTGCCCTTTTTGAAGGGGCAAAACACAAACCTTGGATGCAGCGTTGGGCTGGTTCGAGCAACGCTTTCCCCCTTGGATGGCTTGCTGCCGCTGTGCAATTGATTGGGAAATTCAAGCAGCAATCATGAAAATTCAATTGCGATCGCGTCTGGCTCAGCTGTGCCCCTTTGCCATAGAAACCAAGGGAGTGGGAAAAGCCCAAAAATGGCTGGCAAAATGCACGCTACATCGCTTAGCGCCCTACCGTACCAGAGCTGTTCGGAATTTGTCAAGGTCACGCCCAGGAGAGAAAATGGGGCCAATCCCCCTGGTGCCAGTCCTCCTGAATCCTCCCTATGTCCCGCATCGCCAACGTTTGCCGCCCTGATGGCTGTTTGGGATAGCCTCCACCAGGCACCGATTGTGGAAAAATTATAAAGAAACGTTGCCAAACTTGTGCTATACTCTTGACAACCTGTACTTAGTAGTTTTTGCTATGGGGAACAGCAGGGTTCCATCCTGCCAACGGGAATTTTCTAGCATCGGCAATGGAAAAGTGGTGGTTGGTCTTGCAGCCAACCGCCAGCTGGGAGGCTATCCGAACCAGCTGCCGCAAGCGCTTGGTACGTACTTTTATGGACTCACGGATATTTTTAGCTCGATTAAACACGCAAATGTCAGGCATAAACCTAACCTGTGTAAAATTCTATTGGACTTTTCAGGATTATTGAGCTTATTGGTACTGGGGTTAGGGGGGAGACAGTGGCAAACTTAAATGGTTTGTACTGGCAAATTTGGTAACCGAGTCAAGCTTGTCCTCCCAAACCGACCGCACCAGTTGGAGAAAGACAACGTACGTTTGTAAGCCAGAGCAATTGGTATGCTCGTTCTATAATATTCGTGGTGTTCTGGGAAAAACTGCAGTTGATATTTGTCGGTATTTTGTCAAAGAAACCTTGCCCAACGCCCAATACTAGCGGATTGAAAACATCTGTTATTACAACGGCGATCGCAACGTTCCCAAGCGATCGCCAAGTCCATTGCCACCAAGCAGCTCAATTTACGAGGCCAAACTTATGAAATCATCTTTAGTTATTCTGTACCACCGCCAACCCTTCGACGAAGTCATCGAAAACGGCCAAGTTCGCTTTCAAGCCAAACAAAGCCCCAACGGCATCGTGCCCACCTTGCGCAGCTTTTTCGCCAGCGTCAATCGAGGCACCTGGATTGCTTGGAAACAAGTCAACAGCAAAGAGCAAAACAACTTCCAACAAAGCGTGGACGTAGAAGATGCCAACTACAGCGTACGCCGCATCCCCCTAAGTGCGGAACAGGTAAAGCATTTCTACCACATCACCTCCAAAGAAGCCTTCTGGCCGATTCTGCATTCCTTCCCCTACCACTTTACCTACGAATCCTCCGACTGGGAAAACTTCAAAACCATCAACCGCCTCTTTGCAGAAGCCGCCTGTGAAGAAGCCGCCGAAGACGCCCTCATTTGGGTCCATGACTACAACCTGTGGTTGGTGCCCCAATACATCCGCGAAATCAAGCCCAACGCCCGGATTGCCTTCTTCCACCACACCCCCTTTCCCTCAGTGGATATCTTCAACATTTTGCCCTGGCGGGAAGCCATTGTGGACAGCTTGCTGTGCTGCGACATTTGCGGTTTCCACATTCCCCGTTACTCAGAAAACTTCGTCAACGTTGCCCGCAGCCTACGAGAAGTGGAAGTCCTCAAAACCCAACCAGTCCCCGACCACCTGACCTCCACAGGCACCGCCCTGGCGGAACCGGAAATGGTTACCCAACTGCGGTACAAAGGCCAAATCGTCAACATCGACGCCCTCCCCGTAGGGACCGACGCCGACCAAATCCTCACCGAACTGCACAAACCAGAAACCCAACAGCGTTTGGAAGAAGTTCGCTCCGAACTCAACGGACGCAAGCTAATCATCGCCGCCGGACGGGTAGACTACGTCAAAGGCAACCGGGAAATGCTGGAAGCCTTCGAGCGCCTATTGGAACGTCGCCCAGAACTGCACGGCCAAATTCACTTTGTCATGACCTGCGTTTCCGCTGCTTCCGGCATGCGCGTGTACAAAAATGCCCAAAAACAAATCGAACAGTTGGTGGGCAAAATCAACGGTCGCTTTGCCCGGTTTGACTGGATGCCGGTGCTACTGTTTACCCAACCGGTTCCCTACAGAGACTTAATTTGCTACTACCGCGCCGCCGATATTTGCTGGACCACCCCCTTACGCGACGGCTTGAATTTGGTCGCTAAAGAATACATCGTTGCCCACGAAGGACAAGGTGGGGCACTGGTACTTTCCGAATTTGTCGGGGCAGCCGTGGAACTGCCAGAAGCCATTTTGACCAATCCCTACTCTATGGATCGTATGGACCATAGCATCGATCGCGCTTTGGATATGTCAGAAGAAGAACAAAAAACCAGCATGGAGAGCATGTACCAGACCGTCACCACCTACGACGTGAAATATTGGGCAGACCACTTGTTTGCCATGTTCCAGAAGTTGGAACACCAAACTGCATCCGGTGCCGATACCGATAAAAAAGTGGTCAACGTCTAACCATTAGAAAACGAGCGGGAAACGCAGTTCGGCTACGTTCACCGCCAGCGGTATGACTGCGCTAGCCGCGATGGGGGAACTGATTGGTTGTGAAATCCGTTCCCCAGTTTCCTCCAAGTTAGCTTACTCGGCGGAAAGCCCCGCACTCTGCCGAAGGCGAGGGTCGAGATGAAAGCCGAAGCCATGGAGTAGAACGGAGTCGCCAAACTCTTCCCGCTATTTCTAGGAGCATTGCTAGTTCTCCTAAGCTATAATGGCAACATGCTTGTATTGACCTACTCATACCGAATTTACCCAGATCTGGAACTGGAACTCCAGATGCTTAATTGGCTGGAGACTTGCCGCCAGGTCTATAACCACGCGGTCGAGGAACGCAAAGACTGGATCGACAGTCGAAAGTGCCCGGTCAATGCTTGCAGTCTCCAGAAGGAGTACATCATCCCAGCCGACCCCCCCTATCCCGATTCCTACCGCCAGAAGAAAGGGTTAACTGAATCCAAAAAGCAGAAACATTCTGGCTGGTACGTCATGCTGACTCTCAAGGCTGACGTTGATGTACCCAACCTCAACCTCCCGCCTGCGGGTCACCTCCTGGGGTGGGAGGTCGGGCTCGAGTATTTCCTATCCACCTCTGATGGTGAGCAGGTTTCTCGTCCTCGTTTCTTCAATCGACTACACCGCAAGCTGAAAGGGAAACAGTGAAAGGGAAACAGAAGGGGTCAACAAACTGGCTCAAACTCATCAAGCGGATAGGTCGAGTGCACGAAAATATTGCGAATTACCGTCTAGACTGGCAGTTCAAACTAGCTCATCATCTCTGCGACCAAACTGGGATGATATTTGTTGAAGACTTGGACTTCAGGAGACTCGCTAAAGGCTTCGGTGGCCAACACATGGTTGATGCTGGCCTGG
>NZ_LNDC01000030.1 GCF_001870905.1 Geitlerinema sp. PCC 9228 | reverse complement strand
AAATGGGGCTAAAGCCCCACGAGGCGCTTTTCCTCCCCGCGCTAAAGCGACGGGGATTCCAAGCTACCGAAAGTTTTACTTGACGGCAGCTTGGCGCTGTCGGAATGGTTTTGACGATCGCAGCGAAAGCAGGTGATTTCCCAACTCGCGAACTTAGTTATGAATGTAGCGACCCTCGCCTCCTCCCCGATGGCCGATTTGGAACTGGTTGTCGCCTTCAGTGCGATCGCCATGGTGTTGCTGGTGGGACAATTGAGTGCTGCCGCCGTCTTGCTATCGCGCTTGCTGCGAGGGCCGCGTCGCCATCGACCTTTGCTGCCCCAAGTCCCAACGCCGGAGTTGTTTGGCAGTGCTAGTGTGGTGGTGCCCACGCTCAACGAAGCCGCGCGCATCGATCCCTGTTTGTGGGGGCTGACGCGGCAGAGCTACGAACTGCGGGAAGTTATTGTGGTGGACAGTTATTCGGAAGATGGCACGCCGGAGCGGGTCAAAGCGATCGCGCAGTCCGACCCTCGATTTCATTTAATCAACGACGAACCCCTACCTCCGGATTGGGTGGGGCGTCCTTGGGCGTTGCATAATGGATTTTGGCACATTTCCCCAGCCAGCGAGTGGTTTGTGGGGATGGATGCCGATACGCAACCCCAACCGGGTTTGCTGGCAAGTTTGATCCAAACTGCCCGCGCCCAACAGTACGATTTGATTTCCCTGGCACCCAGGTTTGTTTTGAAAACGCCCGGGGAAATCTGGTTGCAGCCGGCGTTATTGGTAACGTTGGTGTATCGCTTTGGACCGGTGGGTACGGGGGAACAGACGCCAGAGCGGGTGATGGCCAACGGCCAGTGTTTCCTCTGTCGCCGGGAGGTTTTGGCGAAGTTGGGGGGCTACATTAGGGCGAAGGGGTCTTTTTGCGATGACGTGACCCTAGCGCGCCAGGCTGCGATGGCGGGATACAAAGTTGGGTTTCTCGATGGCACCCAGGTGCTGAAGGTGCGCATGTACGAAGGGGCGCGGGAAACTTGGCGGGAGTGGGGGCGATCGCTGGATTTGAAGGATGCATCTAGTCCCTTACAAACTTGGTCCGATGTGGCTTTTTTGCTGGCGGTTCAGGGACTACCCCTGTTACTTGCGATCGCTGGATGGGTGCTGTGGCAGGCAGGCTACCAAACGCCCACTATTTTGGCGGCAACCGCCTTGAATGGATTTTTATTGGCGGTGCGTTGGGGGTTGCAGGTAGGAATTGCAAGTGCTTACGATTTGTCTGCTGCTCGCTCGGCGTGTCTGTTTTGGTTGTCTCCCTTGGCCGATCCCCTGGCTTGGGTGCGCATTGCCCTCTCCGCCAGTCGTCAACCCAAACAATGGCGTGGCAGAAGCTACGGGTAGGTAGGGTCCCGCAGCCAGTGCCATAGATGCCGCCACCCAATCTCAATCGACTCGTTCCAACTGCCACAAAATTTGGTTGCCTTCCCGGCGTACCCGCGAAACTACCCAATTTCGCCAGGACCAAGTATCGCCACGACTGGTGACGGCGGAGGCGTTAACATCCATAAGGTCGGCTAGTTCGGAACTTGTAATTAAGTAACCGCAGTTGGCAATTTCGTCAGCCATGCGTAGGGTTTCCATCAGGTGACGCAAGTGCATCACGCGCGTTTGATCCGATAGGGTTCTTTCCCCGGAACCGTCGGTACTGGGGCTAGAAGATACGGTTGACTCGATCATGCTGGTTGCTCCCATCGCGATTTAGACCATTCCCACTGCGATCGTAATCGATTGTAAAGGAAACTATACGTTTGTAACGAACAATTTTGTGCTGCCCAGCTTTATTCAATGGTAGAAGAAGGAAATAGCTCTTTCATGGCGGGACTTTCTCCTAATGAAAAAGCACGAGCGATCGCATCGCAGCGTTCGTTGCCTCGATTGCCGGAATGACCGCGTACGTGCTGCCATCGAATTTGCGGTTGATTTAAACGATCCAGTTCCTGCCACAATTGTTGGTTGCTGACCGACTTGCCACTGGCATTTTTCCAATTGCGTTTTTTCCAACCGTCAATCCACTGGGTAATTCCTTTGAGAACGTATTCGCTATCGGTATACAGAACTACGGATTTTTCTTGTCCCCACCAACGCCAAAATTTCAAGGCTGAAATTGCCGAAACCAACTCCATACGATTGTTGGTGGTTTCCTCTTCGCGACCCCCCATTTCGTGAACGGTACCGTCGTCAAAATAGATAACCACACCCCAGCCTCCCGGACCGGGGTTGCCCGAACAGGCACCATCTGTATACAAACTTTCAATCTTACGTTCGTTAAAAATTTTACTAGCGTCTCCTTTCACGAACGACGAAACAGATGCACGATCGACCATGCCAACACTGCCGCGATCGCTCCCGTACTCAAGCTAACCCAAAGTGCTCCTGTATGCCAGTAGTGAGCTGGGGGAGGCGGTTCTTCTTGGCGGGCTAGCAAGGCGGCCGAGGTGATTTGCGAAACAGCAAACCCAGCCCCCACCACAATCGCTGTTGTTTGCAAATGGCGATCGAAAGCTACTTTATGAATTTCAATTCTACCTTGAATGGTACGGATAATATTCTCCAACAAATTAATTCCTAATGTTAAATTGCTCCGCTCCATATCTAATTGAGAGCTGTAATTTTCCATCGCCAAGTCGCTAAATTCGTGCAAGCATTCTAAATGGGCATCGCTATCGAGTTCGGAAATTTTCCGCAAGCGTTTTTGATAATTTTTGACGTGGCTGTGAATGCTCCGGCCCAAAAATTCCAAGTAGCTCAAATTTTCCGTATAGCGCGAAAAAAGTTCGATGGTTTCCGTTAGCACTTGCTGCCACTGCTGGATGGACAAATGGGATTGGTACATGGAAGCTGCCAGCTGGCTGGAGATGTTTTCTACCCGAGCAAAATCCGCTTGCAATTGTGCTTTAATCTGGCGGCTTTGCCAATAAGACCACAGAATTTTATTGCGGTAATAAAACAAATGCAGCAAGTGAGGGTAAAGCTGCTTCATATCACTACGAATGGTTTCGATGCTGTGGCGCGGCGGAAACAGCACCATAATCGTATGGTGGTTTTCCTGACCCAAATTTTCCCAATCCGTAGGCTGACGCCAAAGTTCCACCAAGGTAGCCCCAGCAAACCTACCCCATCCCACCCACTGGCTATCCCAATCTTCTTCCGGTGCCAATTTTTCGTAGCACTGGCGCAAAATGGAGCTGGGATCGGGATGGTTCCCCGGTAGCTGTCCCCACAACAGCCAGGTTTGCCCCACGCGCCCCTGTTTTTCCGCACTTAGCTGGGAAGAATCGCTTTGGTGGTTGAGGCTTTCCAGGATGCCTTGTTTGAGCTGGGAAACGGAAGTACTGGAACGGAGGGTATAGTTGGGATGCCCGTCGGCGCTGTAGTTACCGGAGTATTCGATTTGCAGTGCGTAGGTATCTCCCAAACGTAGGGGATAGTAGTACCCATCGCTCTTTTCGCCGAAGGGTTTTATTTTTCCTGGCATATCCGCCAGCAGTTCTACTTCGCTGGCGTTGGGTTTTTCTGCTTTGGCTAGTTTTTCCAGCCACGCCCATTCCGAATCGGCGAGCTGGGAATAGTCTTTATCGAGCTGCGGGTCGATTTTCCGCCAAAAACGATGGCGGTTGCGTTCGATATCCTGGGGATTGGTGCGGTAACCATCCCTTTCGTCGTATAAAAAGAGGGTGAGGGTGGGATAGATTAACTGGCTGGACTCTTTCATAACCGGGGCAAGGGCTAGGAATGGTTGGGGTCGCTCGTCCTATTGTGGGATATTTGGCGGGCGATCGCGAAGATCTGTGGTGTTCTTTCGGATCTTTCGGACCGTAGCCAGGGCAAACCGGTATCCCCACGCGATCGCAAAGCACTCGCAAGATGCTTTGTCCCAGACAGATCTATTTCGATGGTAGCGCACGGTTCCACCGATAACGAAACATGGTACGATCGGGTCTCCCTCACTTGTGAGGATGGGGGTTTCTTTCCTCCCAGGCAAAACGCAGTTTTTTCACCAAGCGATCGAGACCCACTGCATGAGAAGCTTTTAATAAAATGCGATCGCCCGCTTCCAGAAAAGCCAACAAATCTTGCAAGAGTTGTTCTTGAGCCCTAGGTGGATAAGCAACTATATGGGGAATATTGCGAGCGCCCTCCCTCATGGCTTGAGCTTCTGGGTCATCGGCACAAATCCACAAGGCATCTACTTGCAAAGAGGCGGCCGTTTCTCCCACTTGGCGGTGAAATGCCAGGGAATAGCTCCCCAACTCTTTCATGGTTCCCAAAACGGCAATCCGTCGTTTTCCTGGGGTTTGCGCCAGTAGTTGCAAAGCCGCCACCATGGATTCGGTACCGGCATTGTAGGTTTCGTCCAATACCAGAATATCCTGGGGCAAGGTGTAGCGTTGGGCGCGACCGGGGGGCAAATCCAGTTGCAGGGGAACTTTGGTTTGTTTCCAATCTGAGTAGTCAAACTGTCCTCGTGCTTGCAAAACTCTGGCTGCCGCCAAAACTGCCAGGAAGTTGGTGGCGTTGTGCGCTCCCGGTATCGGCAACTGCACGGTATAGGAGTCTTGCGTCCCCTCGCTCACTTCCAAGGTTTCTGGATCGAGCAAGCGACCGCGGAAATCTCCCTTTTCCCAGCCAAAGGTGACCGTTTTTCCCTGCCAGACGCCAGCTGCGGTAGCCATCAACAAATCGTTATCGGCGTTGAGAATAGCCGTTCCTTCAGGATTCATGTATTCTAGCAATTCGCACTTAGCCTCAGCGATCGCTTCTCTCGACCCCAACAAGCCAATGTGAGCGGTTCCCACTGTGGTAATAATTCCCACATCCGGACGGGCAATGCTGGCCAGTTCTGCAATTTGCCCCCTGCCCCGCATAGCCATTTCCAAAACCACAAAATCGCGATCGCTACTTAGTTGCAACAGGGTTTTGGGAACGCCAATTTCGTTGTTATCATTGGCAGCGGATTTCAACACCCGGCCTTGGGTTTGCAACAAAGCCGCCAGCAGTTCTTTGGTCGTGGTTTTGCCCACCGAACCGGTAATGGCCACGGTAGGCACGGCAAACTGAGACCCCCACCAACGTGCCATGGCTTGATAAGCTTGTAAAGTATCCGCCACCACCAACTGGGGTAGGTCGGTGACGGTAGCATCCGCACGCTGCACCACCGCCAGTTTAGCCCCTTGTTCGGAAGCTGATTTTAAAAAATGATGTCCGTCAAATTTTTCGCCTACCAAAGCCACAAATGCATTGCCTGGTTGAATTTGGCGGCTATCGGTGGAAATCCCCCAAACTGTAGCGTTGAATGTGGCAGCATCGGCAAACATTGGGGTTGCCCCTAGCAAATGCTGCAGCTGGCTGACACTCATGTGAAACGGGTTGGCTGGCAATGGGATCCTGCGATTGGACATTCTTTTATTCGTAGTCGCTTGGTTCGTTTTCGCTGGTGTCGCGGTATTTCTCCGCCTCTTGTTGGGCGGTTTTGCTGTTATTTTTATAGCGAGTCTTGCGGTCTTGTGCTGTGGGATAGCGCGGGTCATCCGGTTCCACCTGAGCCATCAAATCGGAAGCGCGCTGCCATTTGGCCGCCAAATCCAACCATTCAGCAGCGGAATCGGCTTGGGTTCCTTCCTGAGCAGCTTCTTCCGCCAATCGCACGGCTTTGACAAAGGGTTCGTCGGCATCGGTGTTGGCCTTGGTGGCGGTTGATGTGGTTGTCGGGGTGGTGGATGGGCTTTGCTGGGGCCCGGTTGGCTCTGCTGAAGGTGCGATTTGGGAGTTGGTGGTGGATGTGGTCTCGGTTTGGGAGATGGCAAGGTCGCTTTGCTGGCGCGAAGACCACCACCAGATGCCCAGCAACAGCAGCAATGCTACTGACAAACCGCCGAATATTCCCTGCCAAAAGAGTCTTTGTTGGGAGAATATGCGCGAGGAAGTAGCGGGAACTTTGTAATTCTTTTTCCCCTTGGCAGCGCTCAGACCATCGCGCAAATCTTGCCACAGAGTTTGTAGGGGATGGGGACGCTTGAGGGTAATTTCTTGGGACCACAACAGCTGATGTTGGGGGTCTCGTTGAATTTCTTCCAACCAGAGCAACTGTTGTTCGCGTACTAGACGACCGTTAATGCGAACCCGGCGAATTTGACGCAGGGAGAGCGATTCCAAGACTTCCCGAATTTTTTCTACCAGCGTTGATTGTTCCACTTGCTGAACGGTAGCGGCTTCGCACAAAAGTTGCAAAATTCCATCTGAAAAAACAGCTCGGGTTCTGACGCCCAAGTCTGCTAATTCTTGATTGAGAATTTGGATGATCGCCGCCACACTACCTTGGCGCGCTTGGCTTACGAGGTCGTCCATAGGGTCTACCATTTTGTTTTTGCGCTCTTTCAGCAACTGAAGGGGTAACGATGCGAGGTGGTTTTTGCCTGAGGGAGGTTCCTAGCAAAGCGCGATCGCGTTGTTGCTATCAACCAGCTCTGGCTGTAGAAAGATCCTTGGCAACAGCACCAGCCACCAACATCCATTTTACGGTGAAATTTTCCTATCTACTAGCCGCTATTTTACTACGTTAAAAGAATTTGCAGAAAAGAGAAAGTTTTTGAAAAATATCAAGTTGGAAGGATAAGCTATCTAAAATTAGAAAATCTTTTTCCTGCTGTCAAGCTACCAAATTCATGGAAAAACCAGCATTTTCTTTTCTTCCCCATCTTCTCCCAAACGATAAATTTCCCCTCCCCCTAGCTGGAAACGTCCCTTTCCGGTAATATGGGCAGAGTAGGGGCGTTTCGCGAAACGCTCGTACAGTTCGTGGGACGTTCGATCGAGTCAGATTCGTGCTAGACCTCAAACAAATTCGAGAAAATCCAGAAACCATTCGCGATCGCCTTCGCAAGCGTGGCGAATACGACATTGCGCCCATTTTAGAATTAGATCGAGAACTGCGACAGTTACAAACGCAGCGATCGCAACTACAAGCGCGCAGCAACGAAATTGGTAAGCAAATCGGACAAAAAATGCGCGGCGGCGGCCATGCCGACGACCCGGAACTTGCCGAACTAAAAGCGGAAGGCAACGAAACCAAACGCCGTCTGGGAGAGTTAGAACCCCGAGAACGGGAACTCAAAACCCAAATCGAACAGCAGCTACTGCGCCTTCCCAACCTTCCCAGCGAAACCACTCCCGTCGGCGAAGACGAAACCGACAACGTGGAAATCCGCCGTTGGGGAGACGAATACCTTCCCCAAAAAACCAGCATCCCCCACTGGGAACTAGGAGAAAAACTCGGTATTTTAGACATCGAACGCGCCGTCAAAGTATCCCGCAGTCGGTTTGTGGCTTTGGTTGGTGCTGGCGCTGCCTTGGAGCGAGCCTTAATTTCTTTCATGCTTGACCGCCAAATTCAAGCGGGATATCTAGAAGTGATGCCCCCCATTCTAATCAACAGCGATTCCATGGTGGGGACCAGCCAGCTACCCAAATTTGCCGAGGAAAGCTTCCATATAGAAGGCGACGACCTGTGGATGGCTCCCACGGCGGAAGTTCCGGTGACCAACCTCTACCGCGACGAAATTTTAAACGCCGACGAACTTCCCATCTATCACTGTTCCTATACCCCTTGTTTTCGGCGGGAAGCTGGCAGCTACGGTCAAGACACCCGCGGTTTAATTCGGGTACACCAGTTTAACAAGGTAGAGTTGGTCAAAATTGTTCCTCCCGAAAACTCTGCCGCAGAACACGAATCTCTCGTTCAAGATGCCGAAGCGATTTTAAAAGAACTGCAACTTCCCTATCGAGTGATGGAACTTTGTACCGGCGATTTGGGCTTTGGGGCTGCCAAGTGCTACGATTTAGAAGTTTGGATGCCTTCTTCCGAGCAATATCGGGAAATTTCTAGCTGCTCGAATTTTGGCGATTTTCAAGCGCGACGCGCCAACATTCGCATGAAGGAACCAGGCAAAAAAGGCACCCGATTTGCTCATACCCTCAACGGGTCGGGATTGGCCATTGGTCGAACCATGGCAGCAATTTTGGAAAATTACCAGCAAGCAGACGGCAAAAACGTACGTATCCCCGATGCGTTGCAGCCTTACCTGCATCGAGAATTTCTGCTGTAGTTGGTTTTAAAAACAACTGGACAACAACTGGCTGTCAACCTGACGACAGTCCCCATCTAGGTTGACAGCTGGTGCAAAATGCGTTCCCGCATCGCCGGTATCGTCAGGACCACCGTTATCAGGAGGTTTGTAGCTACCGTGGGTGGGAGTGCTTGCTAAAACCACGGTTAGTAGGGTAGAAAAAAACATATAAATTCCTTTCTTCATGGTTCTGCTACCTCCTAATAGGTGATTTACTGGACAATAATTGACTTTTGTTGACTTGATAGTCGTAGCCATCTTTCTTGAAGATTGGCTAGATGTTGTATGAGAAAA
>NZ_LNDC01000029.1 GCF_001870905.1 Geitlerinema sp. PCC 9228 | reverse complement strand
ATGGGGCTAAAGCCCCACGAGGCGCTTTTCCTCCCCGCGCTAAAGCGACGGGGATTCCAAGCTACCGAAAGTTTTACTTGAAAAAAGCCGCTCAAACCCACCAACAAAACGTACAAAGGTATCTACAGCGCCGTATCGAAGCTGCCAGAGCCAGGGGCGACGAAAAGCTGGTGAAAATTCTGGAAGCGGAAGCCAACTATCAAAAATAATTTGCAATTGTCGCAGACGAATGCGGGGGGTCCCCCCCCGATCGACCGGATCTACACCCTGCCTAAAACCTAGGTAGGGAAAATTTTTTTGAGTCCCTGTGGGCCAGGGAAAGAGGTGGTTTTTCTCAGTGCGATCGCGAAAATTTATTGGTCAAAAGTGCAGATATCGCTGTACTCTGTTTAAGGTATGCTGACAAGAAATGGGAAAGCGTATAATTCATGACTGCAGCCGCACAACCAAAATGTGAAGTTAAAGATCTATCTCTAGCACCCCAAGGGAAAGAGCGTATTGAGTGGGCTGAGCGGGAAATGCCCGTACTTCGGCAAATCCGCGAGCGATTTGCGAAAGAGAAACCTTTTGAAGGCATTCGCCTCGTTGCTTGCTGCCACGTAACTACGGAAACAGGAAATCTAGCTCGCGCGCTCAAAGCTGGTGGTGCCGATGCGATGCTGATTGCCAGCAATCCGCTGTCTACCCAAGACGACAACGCCGCTAGCTTGGTCGTTGACTACGGCATTCCCGTCTTCGCCATCAAGGGAGAAGACAACGAAACCTACCACCGTCACGTTCAGCTAGCCCTGGACCACAAGCCCAACATCATCATCGACGATGGTAGCGACGTAACTGCCACCTTGATTAAGGAACGGCAGCACCAAATGGGCGACATCATCGGTACCACCGAGGAAACCACCACCGGCATCGTACGCCTGCGCGCCATGTTCAACGATGGTGTGTTGTCCTTCCCGGCGATGAACGTCAACGACGCGGAAACCAAGCACTTCTTCGACAACCGCTACGGTACCGGTCAGTCTACTTTGGATGGCATCATCCGTGCCACCAATATTCTGTTGGCTGGTAAAACCGTGGTTGTCGTGGGCTACGGCTGGTGCGGTAAAGGCTGTGCCCTGCGCGCCAAAGGTATGGGCGCCGATGTGGTCGTCACCGAGGTCAACGCCGTACGGGCCCTAGAAGCCAAAATGGACGGTTTCCGGGTCATGCCCATGAACCAAGCTGCCAGTATTGGCGATGTGTTCATTACCGTCACCGGTAACAAGCACGTCATCGATGCCCACCACTTTGACGCCATGAAAGATGGTGCCATTGTCTGTAACTCCGGGCACTTTGACCTGGAACTGAACCTGGACTACGTCAAAGAAAAAGCTACCAGCAAGCGTGTTGTACGTCAGTTTGCTGAGGAGTACCACATGCCTTCTGGCAAGTCTGTGATTGTGCTGGGTGAAGGTCGTCTGATTAACTTGGCAGCCGCTGAAGGACACCCCAGCGCGGTTATGGACATGAGTTTTGCCAACCAAGCCTTGGCTTGCGAACACTTGGTGAAAAACAAAGGCAAGCTACAACCTGGCGTGTACAACATTCCTGAAGACATCGACCAGGAAATTGCTCGCTTGAAGCTCAATGCTCTGGGGATCGAAATGGATACCCTGACCCAAGACCAAATCGATTACCTCAATTCCTGGACCGTAGGTACCTAAAATTTGGTTTTTGCATAGGGAATAGGTAAAGACAGGCGATCGCGATCGTGTACAATGTAGGCGTTTCGCGCCGGCGGTCGCGATCGCAACTTTTCGCCTGTTTTCTTTGCTTGCCCTATTTCTATGGCCAAACTATCTGCGGAATTACAGCGCGTTTTCTTGAACGAAGAACGCGACAGCCAGGTAACGCTGGCAGAAATTTTGGAATTATCTGGGGAGAGAACGTTTGGATTTTTATTTGTCCTACTGTCTCTCCCTTCTGCTTTGCCCGTACCAGCACCGGGGTATTCCATTCCCTTCGGTGTGGTGATGTTTTTGCTGGCGGCACAGTTGATAGCCGGGTCTCAATATCCCTGGTTGCCTGCCAAGTGGAAGCAAAAATCGGTAAAGCTGCAAAAAGTGCAAGGGTTTTTAAAAACTGGGCTTCCCTGGTTGCGACGCATCGAACTGCTATCGCGCCCGCGTCTGAGTTATATTTGTACGAGTATCCCGGGAAGAACGATTATTGGTATAGCGATCGCTTTGATGTCGGTTGCCATGATGGTGCCGATTCCGGGAACCAATACACTGCCCGCCATTGGTATTTTTATTACCGGCTTTGGATTGCTCGATGACGATGGTGCGATCGCTGCGGGTGGTTTGTTTGTTTGCTTGCTAGGATTTACCTTAGCTGGCACGATTGTCTTTTTTGGCAAGGAAGCGATTCAACAGACCATCGAATTGCTTCGTTAAAATAAAGATACTTTTTAAAATACGGTAGTCTAGAAATGCTGCTGTTGGTTGGCCGCCGAATGCCGACAAATTGTCCATGACCTCCAAACGTACTCGCAACCAAGAACGGATTTTATCCCTGCTCAAAGACCAACGGCGAGCGCTTTCCGCTCAAGATATCTATACGGAACTGCGCAACTGCAATCAAGGCATGGGTCTGGCTACAGTGTATCGTTCTCTAGAAGCCTTAAAATTGCAAGGGGAAGTGCAAGTACGTCCCCTTGCCAACGGCGAATCCCTCTACAGCCCCGTACACCGCGACAAACACCATCTCACCTGCTTGCAGTGCGGTGCATCGATTCCCCTAGACGAATGTCCCGTACACGAGTTGGAAAGCCAACTGCAAGCGACCTACAACTTTAATATTTTCTACCATACCTTGGAATTTTTCGGCTTGTGCGATCGCTGCCAGCACCAGCAGCAGCAACAACAACCAACCTCTTCTCAAGAAACCTCCTGAACAACGGTATTTAGCCGCTGTTGCTGTCTTGATGGGTTTTGTTCTTTTCTCCCACCAGCGATCGCATGCCCTCAAACGTGGACATAATACTGTTGGGATCGAAAAACATCACCTTGCTGCTTTCGCTGTTGCCAATTTGCGAACCCATTTGCAAATATCCTTGGGTCAGCAAATACTGCAGGGATTCCTCGGCATGGGGATGGGAAGCCAGGGTTTCGGTAATCACCTTCATGGCTTCCGAAGTAGCCTGGGCTTTGAGGATTTCCCGTTGCTTTTCCCCTTCCGCCCTCAAGGCAATAGCTTTCTTTTCCGCCTCTGCTTCTAAAATCTTAGCTTTCTGTTCGGCTTGCGCTTGCAACACTTGAGCGTCGGCTTTTCCTCGGGCGTGATTGACCGCCGATTCCCGTTCCCCTTCCGAGGTTAAAATGGCAGCGCGTTTTTTCCGTTCCGCCGACATTTGCAATTCCATGGAATCCTGTACCGCAGAAGAAGGTAGCAAATCCCGCAATTCCACCCGGGTAATCTTCACTCCCCAAGGATCGGTGGCTACATCCAACTCTTGTAACAAAATTTCGTTCACCTCGGCGCGGGCGCTAAAGGTTTGGTCTAACTCCAACTTGCCCATTTCCGAACGCACTTGGGTTAAAACCAAATTCACCATGGCATCTTTTAAATTTTCCACCCGGTAGTAGGCTTTTTCCATATCCACAATGCGCCAGTAAACCACCGCATCCACCGTCACCGCCACATTGTCTTTGGTAAAGCATTTTTGGGGCGGAATGTCAATCACTTTTTCCCGTTTGGTTTCGTGAAATACCTTCCTCTCCACGACAGGAATCACGTAGCGCAACCCCGGCTGCAATTTTTTTCCGTTGTAACGCCCCAACATTTCCACAATCGCTTCCGTTTCTTGGTTAACCCGGCGCAATCCAGACAAACCAAATGCGATGAATATTGCCAAAACCCATAAAAAGGAATTCATACAGCAACTCCGAAATACGTTCGTTCAAAAAAATGGTCTGTTATCTTAAAAGCAACCCACGCCATTGCTAGTCGCGCAAATAACGTAGCGGCAAAACCACAATGGTATTGCCCTCCCGGCGAACCACATACACCTTTTCACCAGCAGCGATGGCAAGGGTTTCGTCGCTGCATACTGCCCGCCAAGAATTGCCCTCGTAAAGCGCTCTGCCTGCTTTTCCAGGGGGAATTTCCGTTAGTGTCTCAGCTTCGGTGGCACTTTCTAGGCTTTTTGCCGTTTTCTTGGGGAGCAATCGTTGGGTAGCATAGACAGACAGCAGGGAAAAAACCATCCACAACGCTACCTGTACGGAGATTTGAGGCACCAACAAAGAAACAACACCTACCAAGAGGGCACTCACACCCATCATGAAAACCACAAACGCTGTCGGTACCAACAATTCAACGCCGCAAAGCACCAATCCCACCAGCAACCAGACGTTGGTAGGATTCAGTAAAGAGGCTAAAGATGCGGGCATAGCAGTTTCTCCAAAAGTCTTGGCTAGCGGGTCTTGGGGTATGGAATGTGGGAGAAATAACGATCGCCTGATTCTTCATCCTTGGCGTTCCCATCACCACACTTGCTCTCTTACCCATCAGTTTAATTCATATTTGCCCAACCGTGCTGGTTTTCCCAGACTCGATCTGGTTTAATTTTTTGTGAAATAGGGGGTTTTGATAAATGGTTACAAATCTGGCACCATCTCCACCTACGCGCTATCTTTGGGCAGTGGGAACCTTAGCTGCACAAATCCCCATTGGTCATTTGATTGCCAATCGGTATCGGGTGGTTGCTCCGCAAGTTTGGCTGGATACGGCACCGCAAACGCCACCAACAAGGTCGAACCAACTCTCTCCGGAAAGCTACCAGCAAATCGTTCTACCGTATTTGTATTTATATCCCTATCGCTTGCATCTGCCGCAACCTTTTGGATTCTGCCACTGGGCAGAATCGCCGGCAGGAAGGGGCGCAGCGCGTTACGCCCCTACGGAAATTTTGCTGTTGGAAAATGCTCCCATTGACGGTAACGGCAAGTTGTATCCCAGCATTGAGGAGGTTTGGTCGGAAGCGTCTGCTTTGCGACAGCTGAATTGGCTGTGGCAAATGTTAGGGTTGTGGCTGCCTTTGAGGGAATTCCGCTTGGCTTCTAGCTTGTTAAAACCAGAAAATATCCGCATTTGGGGCAGTCGAGTTTGGTTGTTGGAACTTTTAAAATCAAAAACCGAAACGCAGAGCGATCGCCCTCTTGCTTTAACCGATCTGAGCTATCCCTGGCAGCAATGGGCAAAAACCAGTCAAGCAAGTATTCGGGTGCCGTTACAAGAGATTTGTCAAGCTATGCGCCGCCCAGATGCCGATCCAGACGCGATCGCGACCCAACTCAATCAATTATTACAGGAAAAAGCCCAGGAACAACCCATCCAGCAGCACTGGTTGGGTGCCACCGATACAGGCAAAAACTGCCACCACAACGAAGATGCCTGCTATCCTACCACAGCCGATCTGCAAACGATGAAGGCCCTATACGACGGTGGCGAACAACTGGCATTTGGTTTTGTCTGCGATGGAGTGGGTGGTCATGAAGGGGGAGAGGTGGCCAGTCGCTTAGCCAAGCAAGCTTTACGTTTGGAAATCCCAGCTTTTTTACAACAAGTAGCCAAAGAAGAAAGCATGACACCGCAGCAGATTGGCGAACAGCTGGCTGCTATCTTGCGCGTGGTTAACAATCTCATTGCCGCCGAAAACGACAAACAAGAACGCACCAACCGCAAACGCATGGGGACTACCCTCGCCATGGCGTTTTCCTTATCGCCGTCTGCATACGTGCGTACGGGGGAACCGGGAGTTGCCTGTCAAAGTTACCGAGAAGTTTATTTGGTCCATGTGGGCGATAGTCGTGCTTATTGGCTGACCAAAGATGCTTGCCATTTGCTGACTTTAGATGATACCATCGCCACTCGGGAAGTTCGCCAAGGACGGAGTTTTCCCAGTGCCGCCAACCAGCGTTCCGATGGGGGGGCACTGACCCAAGCTTTAGGAACCAAAGTTGGGACTTCTTTGCATCCCACTATCCAACGATTCATATTAGATGAAGATGGCATTTTGCTCCTATGTTCCGATGGGTTGAGCGATGGCGATTGGCTGGAGAGAGAATGGTCGAATTTTTCTCCCCAGCTTTTATCGGGAAACCTTTCTTTAGAAACAGCGGTTAAACAATTTATCGATCGGGCAAATGAATGTAATGGTGAGGATAATGTTTCCGTGGTGCTTTGTCACAATTTTGTGGCTGCCCCGCAAGTGGAACTGTTTTCCCCACAAGAGCGCGATCGCACTGCGGAAGAAATGTCGGCATCCTCCCAATCACTGTTTGCAACCGCTACCCCCCGGGCATCGCGCCGTCGTTCTCCCATTTCCCCGGCGGTGGCCTTGGTAAGTTTGGCGGTGGCGGTGGTGGTGAGTACCAGCGTCGGCATTTGGATTTGGTCGCAGGTTGCCCCCGGCAGCTTTCAACAGTTCCAAGAGCAAATTTCTCCTTCCCAGTAGCCTATCCTGGGGGTTGCAAATATTCCTGGAATCGCTTTTGCAGTTGCGTTGCCGTGAGTTCGGCGGTCCAATATTCCACCACTGCATGACCGAACGCCCAAGCATTGCGGTCGGGGTCTTCTTGGTTTGCCAACAGCAACGGCCATAGGGATAGCAGATCAAAATCAAACGGTCCCACATCTTCCGGACCTACCAGAGAGAACAGTTCGTAGGCCATTTGTAACTTGCCAATGGCCATGGGTAGCTGTTCTACGGGAATTTGTTCCGCCAGCAAACGAGCCAATGTCGGCGAACCGGTGGTCATGGTAGAAAGAAAGCTCAAAATTGGGCTTTTCAACATGGCGGTTAGCCCTTGGGTGGTAGACATTTGAAAGGTATAGCGGTCGATGACTTTGGCGGTGGCTTCTATCCGCGATCGCCGGTCGCGTAAAAATCTTGCCAGCCGGGATTGTTTGGCGGGGTCGATGGCTTCCATGAGGGCAACCGAGAGTCGATCGACATTCCAAGCACTGCGATCGCTATTTTTGTCTGCGGCAACCAAGGGCAAAATCCCCCGGGCGCGATCGCCGAGAACTTCTTGCCGATAAGCCGTAGCTTCGCGAATGGACCGTTCTTTGGGGCGATCGCCGTTTTCCCAATCGTAGGGAGGCTGCCATTCCCGCAACGGTCGCAAGCGGTCTACTTGGGTAACAATGACAAGAGTAGGCAAATCTTCCAGTTCCCCTTGTACTTCTTGCAAGAAATCCACATCCATTTGCAAAGCCGGGTCTAACGCTGGGGTAACCAACAACAAGACATCGGCTTGGCGGGCGCATTCTAAGGTGGCTTGCCGCAAATCTTCCCCTTGGGCTTGTTCGTATCCGGGGGTATCCCATAAGGTTAGAGTCTCGCCGGTGGGGGCTTGCCACTGGTAGCTTTGTACTTGGTCGGTACTGGGCAATACGTCTACAGCCGCTTTATCTGCTTGAAATAGGGTATTGATGGTACTGCTTTTACCAGCCCCCGTACGCCCCACCAGTAAGATGCTAACGGGTTTTTGTTCGATTTGTTCGCTGGGTTCCGCTTGTTCGATGATTTCTTGTAAGGTTTGGGTCTTGTTTTCAGCCAGTTGGGAACTGTCGGAACTGGGGGCAAAGGATACTTGGTCCCGCAAATCTTCACCGCCGTAGAGAGAAATCGCTTGCTGGCATAAGGTTCGCAGGGCTGCTTCCCGCAAAATTTGATTGAAATTGCCCAAGAGTTCTTGACTCGCCCGATTGTTGCTGGGTTTGCTGGCATAATTGGCGATCGCAGCCGCAGGATTGAGAATCCATTGCGCCCAGTTCCACACCTGCAAGGCTTTTTTCGCCGATGGTTCTAATTGCCGATAGGTTTTGTAAGCGCGATAGGCATGGGCAACGGTTATTTGGTTGAGAACTGGGGTTAGTTGCTGCATCCACTGGTCCAAATCGTCTACCGTTCCCCGAATCAATCCGTAGGCTTGGGTTACGTAAATATTTAGTAAAGGATATTTGGCTTGGGGATGGTAGATTTGCGCGATCGCAACAGCTAAATTCTTACAACGTTCCCAAAAAATATTCCAATCTTCCCAAATCGGCGGGTCGTTGCGGCTGGCTTCGATGGTTTGTTGCAACACGGCTGCTGCTTTTTGTAAGGTTTCTTGTGCTTCCGCCTCGCTTTTGCCTTCTGGCGGAGTCAGTACCTGGTTGGCAGCCAAATCGTTGGCATTCCCTTCACCTTCAACTTCGCGAACCACCGGTTTGGTCCATTTCACCAACAACCACCGCCATCCCACAAAGACCACGATAATAATGGCCCAAACCCAATTAATTTGCCACTGATAAATTTGCCATCCTGCCGCCACCAGCAAGAAAGCCGCAATTGCCACCATCGGTGTGGCGAGAATTATCCATTGCCAAGTTTTGAACTGTACCATAGTGTTAATCTAGATTGATGCCTGGGAGTGTACCGAGCGTCGGAGTGTGGAAGTTTGGGAGACTAGAAGATTTAGGAAATCAATTTATTTCTGTCTCCCATGCCCCCATTCTCCCCAATATTAACCCCTCACGGCACCATGATATCCTCAACCGAAACGCGCGTATCCCGCAAACAAGCATCCAACTGTACCCACAAATCGGGAAACCAGAAATGAAATTTTTCAGCTTGGCCAATTTCCATATCGCGATAGTCAAAACCAGGGGCAACAGCTTCTCCCAACAAACCAAACTCACCGGTTTCTAATACA
>NZ_LNDC01000028.1:9541-14347 GCF_001870905.1 Geitlerinema sp. PCC 9228 | reverse complement strand
TCTATCGCTTTTCCATATTCTAGCCATCTACAGGAGAATTGTCAGATGGTGCGATCGCTTTTTGTCTCGCAGTTTGGTGCCGCGCTCGTTTATAGAAATTTGGAAAACGCGATCGCTTTTGTTTAAAATATCATACATAGAGCATCTAGTGCCAACAGCGACCTGGTAACCACGCCCAAATTATGCTATCGTTTAGCTAAAATTGAGCCAGTTTCATCGGATAGTGGATAGTATCAGTATGAGCCAGTGTCTGAACCCCAACTGCTTGTATAAAAACCCCGATCGTTCCAACTTTTGCCAGCATTGCGGCAGTCAGTTGAAACTACGGTTGCGATATCGAGCTACACGTATTCTGGGGCAGGGCGGTTTTGGCAGAACGTTTTTAGCTGTGGATGAAGACAAACCTTCCCAACCACCTTGCGTTATTAAACAATTTTATCCCCAAGCACAAGGAACCGATAATATTGAAAAAGCAACTCAATTGTTTGCTCGCGAAGCAGAGCAGTTAGAGCGATTAGGCAGGCATCCACAGATTTCGGAACTGCTGGCATATTTTACAGAAGGCGGCAAGCAATATTTGATACAAGAATATATTGACGGTCAGGATTTAGGAAAAATCCTAGAAACGGAAGGCAAATTTACTGCCAAGCAAATTCGGAATGTGTTGGAGCAAATTTTACCCGTTTTAGATTATCTACACCAACATCAAGTTGTCCATCGAGATATCAAACCAGAAAATCTTATTCGTCGCGCCGATGGCAAGCTCATTTTAGTGGATTTTGGTGCTGCCAAGTATTTATCAAATGCTGCCTTATCGGTAACTGGAACCACCATTGGTTCGGCAGGATATGCATCTCCAGAACAAGTATTAGGCAAACCCCAACCTAACAGCGATATCTATAGTTTGGGAGCAACCTGCGTTTGCTTGTTAACTCAAATAGAACCCTTTGATTTGTTTGATGTGACAGAAAATAAGTGGATATGGCGAGATTACTTAGAGACTCCTGTCGAAGAGCCATTGGCAAAAATTTTAGACAAAATGCTGGTTGTGGCTACCAAAAGACGCTATCAGTCAGCTAGTGAAATTTTACAGGATTTGCAACCAATAGCCAGTCAATCGCCAGCACCGAAGCAACATTTTTCTTCGCCAACTTCTTCGCCACAGACAGAACAGCAATCGCTGGCTTCGCCTGTAGCCTCTCATTCTACCTTCAAAGACAAACTTCGTTCTGCCGTTGGTTACGACTATACACAATTACGAGATTTACTGGCTAACGGCAAATGGAAAGAAGCTGACGAAGAAACAGCCAATGCGATTTTAAAAGTTTCCGGAAGGGAAAATGAAGGTTGGTTGCGTCTAGAAGATGTAGAAAAAATTCCTGGTGAAGATTTGCAAACCATAGACCGTTTATGGATCCACTATAGCAACGGACATTTTGGTTTTAGCATTCAAAAACAAATTTATCAAAGTTTAAAAAATCATGAAGCGTCTGATGCCGAGGGTTGGGAAAAACTGGGTGATACAGTTGGCTGGCTGGTGCAAAAAAACGCACCGCAACTGAAAGAAGTTTACCAAAATTTAGGTAGTATTTATACGGGTGAACTCGAACTTTGGGAAACCTTTGGCGATGCCGTTGGCTGGCGAAAATATGGAAAATGGAAGCAATATGGAAAACTCCATTTTGCTTTGGATGGTAATTCACCACGGGGACATCTTCCAGTGGGTGATATCCAAATTATGCATTATGCTAAAAAGCAACAATGGCCGGGAATCAGTATTCCTTCTGTCATACCATTGCCGGCAAAATGGAGAAAACGAGTAGAATTTCTAGAACATTTGTCAATACCAAAAATGCCATCTTCGCCACCGGCAACGCCTGTAGAATCACCACCACCAGACCCAAAATCTACTTCTACATCTTCTTGTCAACCTACCTCCAGTCAAAAACCATCAACAGCAAAGACTATTTTCAATGTAAAACAGCGATCGCTTTCTGCAGTATCTTCTTTATCTAAAATCTTACCGATTTCAAAATCCAATCCCGCACCAATAGAACTGCGTTCTGCAGTTGGCTACGATTATACGCGATTGCAAAATTTGCTAGCTACCGGCAAATGGCAAGAAGCTGACAAAGAAACTGCATATGCTATGTTAAAGGTAGCTCGCCGAAAACAAGAAGAATGGTTGTATCCAGAAGATATCAAGAAGTTTCCCTGTAAAGATTTGCAAACCATCGACCGTTTGTGGACCAACTATAGCAACGGACATTTTGGTTTCAGCATTCAACAACAAATTTACCAAAGTTTAGGTGGTACCGAAGCCAAAAATGTAAAAATTTGGGAAAAGTTCGGCGACGCTGTAACTCGGCTGATGCAAGGAAAACTGCCGAAACGAAAACAAATCGAGCGAAAATTAGATAGTACGAATGCAGTCGAGGTTAGAGTTTGGGAAGAATTTGGCGAGGCTGTTGGCTGGCGAGAGAACGGAGAGTGGAAGAATTACAGCAACTTTTGTTTTGTTGAACTTGAAAGTACGCCACAAGGACATTTACCACTCGGCGATTTACAAATTATACATTACGCAGGAAGTGAAGAAGGTTTAGTTTGGTGTTATATTTTATTATGGGAGCTGAAAGCCACCCTTTTTGGACGTACCGAGATTTGTAGTTGAAGTTTCGATTGGTTGGAAAACATTAGTAGAACTTGGTTCTGCCGTAGGGGAAAATTATCGACTGCGAGATTTGCTGGCTGCAGGATTGTGGCCAACGAATCGTCGGGTTCGTTTTGTAGAGGCGCTTCGCGAAGCGCCTCTACTGGGGAATTCAGAACCCCCAAGACTATCATTATTTTTCAGAAATGGTATGAGTAGCTGAATATAACCAAACGATAGGCATATTCTACGCCAGACATTTCAAACTTTAACCAAAATCTTAAAAAACTGAAACGCGAGTTGCTTTATACTAATATCGATCGCTTGATGGAAAGTTTCGCGAAAGTTGTGGGGAGGAACTCCCACCATCAACGCCTCCTCATCCCGGATATGAATTTCCACATCCCGGCGGCGTTGGGTAAACTTTTCTGCTTGGTGACGGTAGCGAGAGGTGAGAAAGTGAACTGTTTGATTTTGCGAACCCCGCCAGCCGCGATTTTGGAAAATTAACCACTATCGGTTTCATCTCCATATGCTGCTAAACGTATACCAACTTTCAATTCAGAAAGTTTGGGTATTTTTTTAGAAGTTTCATCTTTTGTTGCTGTTTTCCACTGAATGTTTTCGGCAGGAGATAGTCCCAATTCCTGGTTAACTTTCTCTGTATCAACATTAGGGGAATAAACGTAGTGAACTTGAGTTTTTAGGGACCAATATTTTACAACTTCCAAAAATAATTGAACGACTTCATCTACTTCAACAGCAGTATCATCCTTCCATTTTTTATCCACTGCAACTGTAACCTTGCCTGTAGACATCTGTAAGTTATGTTCATCCCAATCAATTTCCATGGACATTTGAGCTCTACAATATTTTTCTTCATCAATCCCATATACATTAATCTTTTTAAGATATTTTTTTTCAATTCCTTGATTGACAATATTTTTTAAACTTTCATCTTCTATATCAGATGTATTACGGAGTGCAATGCGGATCTGCATTTTAAGTAATTCCATTCTAGTGAATGTTTTGGTTGCTGTGAAAGTATTTGTAGAAGCCATTTTTCTGTTCTCCTTTTATTTTTTTAGATGGTTCACCAATTGACCAGAATTCAACAATTCTTTTCCAGCCAGGTAAATGTTTTTATAAATCATATTAGTAGTAAAGTATTTTCCAAATGGAAATTGATATCCTCTGATTAATTGATCTATTACATATCGACCTCCTCCTTGTGTCTGAATACTTTCCCAAAGTAAATCATCTAAAATAATTGAACGAAGATGGGAGAAAAAAGCAATAGAACAATTGGGAAAATCATGGACCAATTGCTGACAATCCTTAGGTTCAAGTTCGGGGAAAATACCCGATACGATTTCGGATTTTTCTTGTACAGTAGGATTCCACTCAAAAGCTTCCATTCTACCAGCTCGAACTAATGGATCGTATAGTTTAGTGAAGTCATTTCCTGTTAAAATAATTGGAATGCGTTCTGTCCTTCTTCCTTCGACAGATGTAGGATAATCTACAAGATGCATTAACTCACCGTAGACCGTTTGGGTATTGATAGTGGTTTGGACTTGTTCTCCCCAGTTGCCTAAACCTGTATCTACATCATTAATTAAAACGGCAGCCGCTTTACTTTCTCCCTTTTGAATGCTTCGACTAGCTGCAATATATTGCTCTCTTACAAGTTTAGCTGGTTCTCCTGCTGTACCACTTTCCAGCTGACCACCCGATATTAAAAATTCTTCAATCCCCATTTCCCGTAAAATACATTCACATTGAAAAGTTTTTCCATATCCAGATGGACCATGGATACCTAAAAGTAGTGGAGCTTGAAAAGGAGGATCGGGAAGTAAATTTTTAACTATATGTAGAGTGACAGCACGCTTAAACCTTTCAGATATATAAATATTATAATTCATACAACTTTTTATCAATCTTCTCCAGAGTTACGTTGGTCAATTCTCTCTTCCATTTCTCGTATTTTTTGTTGGGTCCACCGAGGTTTTTGAGAAGGCGAACCTACATATTCCCAATCTTCAGAATTATGCTGTAATTTTTTAATTAGTTGCCGGAGTTGTTGATTTTGCTGAGCTACTTGTTGGTATTGTTGTAATTGTTGCTGTAAGGAGGTGACCTCCTGCCGGAGTTGT
>NZ_LNDC01000028.1:0-9471 GCF_001870905.1 Geitlerinema sp. PCC 9228 | reverse complement strand
ATTGTTGCTGTAAGGAGGTGACCTCCTGCCGGAGTTGTTGATTTTGCTGAGCTACTTGTTGGTATTGTTGTAATTGTTGCTGTAGTTGCTCTCTTTTTTGAGCGTCTTCTGCTTGTTGATTTTTTAGCTCTACATAAGATCGCCATAAACCCCCTCCCCAATCCCTTCTTTGCTTAAGAATCTCTCGAACTGGTTCTGGGATATCTCCCAAGCAAGGGGGAAAAGCAAGAGGATAGTCACAGTTGGAGCAAAACTGTTGTTTTTCCTCTGATTCTATATGAGCAGCACAGATGGGACATGTATCCATGGCTATATTTTGAATTTTATACTGATACTAGCTTAGAACTTGAGCATCATACTTGTCAACCTAAGACAGAAGTCTAACGCTAAACATCAGAAAATGACATCTAAATTCTACGCCAAACATTCAAAAATTTGACAAAAATCTGAACAACCCTAAATCCGAGTTGCTTTATACTAATATCGATCGCTTGATGGAAAGTTTCGCGAAAGTTGTGGGGAGGAACTCCCACCATCAACGCCTCCTCATTCCGGATATGAATTTCCACATCCCGGCGGCGTTGGGTAAACTTTTCTGCTTGGTGACGGTAGCGAGAGGTGAGAAAGTGTACCGTTTGATTTTGCGAACCCCGCCAGCCGCGATTGTCGTTGAGTTCCGGAATATACTGACCGTCGATGAGAACATCTAGTTTCGCTAACAATGCCTCAATGTCGCGATCGCTTTTTTGTCGCAACTGCGATAAAGTAAAACCACTGTAGCAAATAGCCGACAAGTCGCTATGGGAACGCAAGTAAGCCAGCAATTCCGATAAAGCTGCCGCCTGCAACATGGGTTCGCCACCGGAAATGGTAATTCCCTCAATGTCGGCAGTGGATAAAATCAAATCTCCCAGGCGTTGGGGAGAAACCAAAGTCGCCGTTTTCTGGGGAATCCACTCCGGGGAAATACAATCGCGACAGCGAAAGCAACACCCCTGTACCCAAATGATAAACCGATTTCCCGGTCCTAGGGTACGGCTGTTCGGACAAATTTCGGCAAGGTTGAGGGAAGTCATGGCGATACCTTTAATCCTAAATAAGATATGCAAAAATTACCTTTTATTTATCGGAGGGGGAAGAGGGAGAAGTTTTCGCGTCTTTGCCGTGTGGATAACCTTTAAGAACCAAATCTATGAATTTGTTTGTTTTCGCTTTCTTTATGAATTTGATGTCCTTGCGATAGTTCCTTGTCTAATTCCGCAAGATTGTCTCGAATTTGCTGTAATAGATGATTTACTCGTTGGGAGTTGACTGGCAACAGGCGACTGGCGGCTTCGTCGGCTTGATAGTGAGCTTGTAAATGGTTTTTTTGCCGTTCCGTTTCTTTTTGGTATTCATTGAAATCGGCAACTGCCTGTTGCAACTGCTGCTGTACCTGTTCCAATTCTTGTTTTTGTTCGGCCACATCCGCTAGCATCTCGGCGAGGGGTTTGCTCAGTTGCTGTCGGTAGTTGTTGATAAATTCTTGCAATTGTGCGGCGGTTTGTTGGGTTCGACTCCCTTCCTTTTTCTCGCGATTTTGCCAAATTTCCAGGTCTTGTTCTAAATTCTGTCTTTGGTTTTTTAACGCGGCGAGATAGTTTTCGATTTCGGTTTGTTTTTGCTGCAATTCTTCTAGGGATTGCTTTTGCGGTTCTATCTGTTTGGCTTGGGTTTCGATCTCTTGCCGCCACTGTTGCCAATCGATATTAGCAACTTGTTGTTGAATGGTTTCTAGTTCTTGCTGGCGGTGGCGTAGGTTTTCTAATTCTGCGGCTTGCTGTCGCAGTTTTTGTTCTTGCTGCAACAACTCGGCGGCGGCTTGGCAGATTTGGGATTGTTCGGTGACTTGGGTTTGCAGGCGTTCGTTATTTTCTTGAATTTTGGCTTTGAGTTTCTCGGGAATGGGAAGGTTTGCCAGCAGGGGAAGCCAAATTTGTAGGAGTTCTTGTTGTTTTTGTAAGCTTTTCATGAGCGCGATCGCCCAGGCATCTAAGGTTTCTGGGTCGTCTTGAGCTAGTTTTTGTAAGTTTTCTGAAGAAAAAAGCGATCGCCACAATTGATAGCTGGTATCGGTAATTTGAAAGGGAAGTTGGATATTGTCAAAATCCAATACGGTTTCGGTGGTTTGGAGTTGCTGCAGCAGTTGCGATAGTTGTTGTTGGGGAGAAGCATGGGATGGTGAATTCATAGCGGCATCCTAAAATTGATTGCAGGTGAAAATCGAAATTAGCTATTTTCTTCTTTTGGCAACACAAAACCGGGAAGCATTTCGCCGATAATATTACCTAATTCGTATTCCACACGCTTTTGACTGCGAACTTCTTCAATGACCAAATAGGCAACTTGGGAACGATTGACACGCATCCCCACCCAATATCTTGCCTGTTGCGAATAGTTGGGAAGGGTGATCCTGTCGGGAGTGTTCATTTGACGACGTTTTCCACGGGAAAGAGGATCGATCCAGATAGGAATGGTAAAACTAGGTTCAAAAGCGACCAAAGGTTGTTGGTGAAATTGCGGTTCGCTGAGTTCCGATAAAGAGGTATTGCCAGGAATTAAAGTTAAGTATTCCGGCGTCACGGTTTCTGCCGATAGCGATTCGCTATTTTCCCCTTCTCTGGTAACCACAATTCCCACGGTGTGAACGTATTTTTCTTCCGGATCGATGTAGCCGTTGGCTATCAAACAAGCGCCATACGCAATCGCATAGGCATTGCTGGTAAAATTAAATTGGCTATCCATGCGAGAATCACCTTCCTGCAATCCCAAACTTTGCGCGATCGCATATTTCACAAAAGGAAATTGGGAAAAACCACCAACTGGCAAAACGCGATCGATAGTTTCTCCGTTTTCCTGCGACCAAGTTTTTACCCGGTTCATCGCCTTTTCAATTCCTTCTCGTATGGGAGAAAATGCTTCCCATAGCTGGTTTAAATTAAGCTGATATTCCCCATTTCGACCAAATGTATAAACCTCTTTTTCACCCATCTCCTCGGGACAATCCAAGTAATTTTTAAATTGTTTTTGCGTACTTTTATGATTTAAGATTTTTTCATCTTCAAACTCGCTTAACAAGCTAATAAACTCACCGCTGCTTTCATCAATCGCTTCCCCGTGTTGGGTTTTATAGGCTATTTGTACGCAGCGACGGTCAAAGGCTACGCCAGCGAATTCCAATCCCTTATTTCCCTCACCATCAAAATACAGAACTCGTACTTTGTCGCCGCTAAGACGACACAAACTAATATCAAAAGTACCACCACCTATATCGCAAACCAAAAGATTGCCGGTAAAGGGTTGTAGAGTTCCCGAGGTTACCTGCCAAGCATAATACGCGGCTGCTGCTACCGGTTCGCTGACCAACTGTTGCAAAGGCAAACCCAAATCTTGACGCAGAATTTTTTGCAACCGTTCTCGACCTAAATTGGAAATATCTCGTTGCCAAATTTCAGGAACGGAAACCACCAACCCCGCAATTTCTCCCCACTGTTGCTGAAAGCTATGGATATCGTCAATTAAAATTTGCTGCAGGTAATCTTTGGTAACTTGTATGGGGTCTTTGTGGCCGTTGCTTTTGAGTTCTTTCTCTGGCAACTGCATTTTAAAATTGCCATAACTTTCTATGTTTGGTTTTTTACTCTTGGTTCGCTTCGCTGCTTTGCCAATCTCTATATCATCTTCATTGTAAGCAATAAAAGAAGGAATATACTCTTGTTCGGTTCCTGGGGAACCGTATTTATAGGTGGTTAGTTCTCCTTTATCGAGATAAGAAATAATGGAGTTGGTGGTGCCAAAATCAAGTCCGATAGAATAAGACATGATAGACTAAGAGAAATGTACGCTTTTGGAGAAAGAATCCCAGTCGCGATCGCTAAGGTTGGGATGGTGGAATATCTTCACAGCTAAATGTTAGCATATCTTCGCCGGTTAAATTATATCGAACCAGGCGATTTTTCTGTCGTTGAACCATATGTTCGTAGAATTTGCGGACTTCCCGACCATTGCCAAAAGTACGACTGCGTTGTTCGTACATGGTTTGCAAGCGAGTGGCTACTTCTTGGGAGACAGATTCGGGACAAATTCTGCCATATTGTTGGCAAAGATACAGAAAAATCGCATGTAATTGCGATGGTTGGTAGTCGGGAAACGTAATTTCATAACCAATGCGGGATTCAATACCAGAGTTGGCATTGATAAACTCTTGCATTTCCCGGGAATATCCGGCAAAAATAACAATTAAGCGATCGCGATAGTTTTCCATCATAGGAACCAATGTATCGATCGCTTCTCGACCAAAATCTGCCGGGTAACCTCCTCTAGCTAACGCATAGGCTTCGTCAACAAACAACACGCCATCCAAAGCCGATTCTACCACTTGCGTGGTTTTCTCCGCCGTATGTCCCACATATTGTCCCACCAAATCCCGGCGGGTGACTTCATGAAAATCTCCTTTGGCTAACAATCCCAAACAGCGGAAAATTCTGCCAATCAGTCTGGCTACGGTGGTTTTGCCAGTTCCGGGATTGCCAAGAAAGACCATATGTCGGCTGGTCGTTCCCACGGCTTGTTCTTTCCCCATTTCGCGCAAGTATTGGTTGGCGCGTTCGCTGTTGATAATCTCGTAAATCTTTTCTTTGACTTCGGTCAATCCCACCAAACTGTCTAACTCTTGCAATAAATTTTCTAAATTTTCAGGATCGCGATCGCTTTCGCTGCGGTATTTGGCAGGCAAATCTGCCACTTGATATGGTTCTTGCAAGGGGTCCAAGCCATTTTCCCAAACGCGCGCCGAACGCAACTCATCCATTTCTCGAAACAAATTTTCCACCAACCCAGCGTTGCCAAAGTTTTCGTCGCGGTTTTGGTACAGTTGGGTCAGAACTTGGTGCAGTTCCGTTTGCAGTTCGTCGGTCATGGTTGCGTTGACACCACGAACCTGTTGCTGCAAAATCGCCATTAATTCCTTTGGCTGATAATCTTCAAAGACAATATTTTTCGGAAAGCGTCGCTGCAAGCCAGGATTGCTCTCGATGAATTCTTGCATGGGTTGGGGATAGCCAGCAACGACCACCGACAAGCGATCGCAATTGTCTTCCATGCGTTTGAGTAAAGCTTCGATCGCCTCTTGACCGAAATCATTTTCTCCCCCTTGCGCCAAAGTATACGCTTCGTCAACAAATAAAACCCCATCCAAAGCGCGATCGATGGTTTCGTTGGTACGAATGGCGGTTTGACCCACATACCCAGCCACCAAATCCCTGCCTGCCACTTCCACCACATGACCGCGTTGCAACAATCCCAAATCCCGATAAATTTCGCCAATCAAACGCGCCACGGTGGTTTTGCCAGTTCCGGGATTGCCGGTAAACACCAAATGCAGGCGTGGCGGGTCTATTTGGGTACCTTCTTGCTGGCGTTGGCGTTGCGTTTGCAGGGTGGCAGACAACTGGTTAACAGCTTTTTTAACTGACTGCAATCCAATAAGTTCGTGCAAACGTTCCCAGGCAGACTTGGTGGAAACATTTCCCGACAGCCACTTTCGTTCCCTAGCGGTTTTTATAGAAAGTTCTTTGGCAGAACGAAATTGGTTGTACCAGTAATTGAGGGGACGATTTTCGGCAGCCAGCCAGGTGTTGAGTTGGTGAATATGTTCCCACTCTATAGAGTCTACCGGAATTTCGCCGCTCAAACGCAAGCGATCGCGCAAAGCAGCCAGTTCCGCTGGCGGTGGTGTTTCCATGCGAAATAGATTGAATTGCTGTTGCCGCCACTGTTCCCGATTTTGAATCAAGTTAGCGAGGAAAGTAAAACCAATTCGGTCTAAAAATTCTCGCAGGGAAGTTTGGTCTTCGTGGTGGAAAACAAAAATACAGAGGTTTTGGTTGCTGGGTGGCAAGTGAGACCATTTGACAATGCGACCAAACAGTTCCCGCCGATGGTCGAAATTCGCCAAATCTTCTGCATGGGAAAAAACAATCGCCGATCGCTGGGAGGTATCTTGCATGACATGTTCTAAAATAGGCAAAACGTTCGCGTCTTGCAATCGCGTCGGCGACGGGGAGGCTTGCTGGTTGCCGTTCTGGCTGTTACGATCGTTTCCATCGGTATTTGTCTTTTTTAGCAAACCGCGTTTTTTCCCCAGAGGACCGGGTTTGAACAAAGGACGTTGGTCGTTGCGATCGCTAGAATTAGCAGAAGAACGCAACTGGCAGCGATCGCGGGATTGTCGATCGAGAAAATAAAGTTTGTCTACGCCAGAATAGAATAAAATTCGCTGTATGCCTTGCGCCTGCAAGTAGCGATGCAATGCTTGTTCGATATCGCAAACCAGCAAATCGGGAGTACAAAAGCTATCCCCCGTGTGAATGCCGTATAAAACCACAAAGCGATCGCCGGTTTCCCAATTGAATCTAGATGCTATCCTTTGTACGTTCATTTTGGCTTCCTGTAGCTGGCTGCTGTTGCTTTTGTCGCTGTCTCACTTGTTGCATATCCCGATATTCGGTATTTGGCTGCTGGCGGCGTTCTACCTCACCTTCCCCTTCAACGCCTTCCGCTTCTAAATTCTTAAAAATTGCCTGGGAATTTTGGTCGGCAACCCCTCCATCCACCAAAGTTTCGTTAAACGTATTGATAGAAATGGTATTGCTTCCCCACTCGTTTCCTGGCGCAATCGTCGTTACCACCTCATCGCCAGCAATATTTTTTAGCTTCACCACATAGGTATTGCGCTGGTCTTCTCCCTCATATACCGCATCGCGGTCGGGATTTTCTAAACTATATCCCATTTGGGAGAGGGTTTCCACCACGCGATCGGCAATTTCCACCCGCATTTGCGAACTCAAAATCGCCAACTTCGCCTGTTCCACGATTTCTCCCAAGCGTGGTTGCCATTGCTGGATTTGTTCTCCCAACTGTTCCACTTGTTCGATGGTCAGGGTAGACGCTTCCGCCTCCAGCCGTTCCTGCAACTGCTGCAACTCCCGTTCGTATTCGCCGAGACGACCTTCGACCCAATAATCCACCTCCAATTGAAAGCTTTCTGCCTCATCCCCCTCACCAACCACAATCTCGCATTCGCGATTGGCGCGTACTTCCGCAATCAAATTTTGCAAATCCTGCCAGGCAGCGTTGTACAATAAATGCCACTGCTGTTCTTTACGTTCCAACGCCAAACGCAAATCCGCCAATTTTAAATACGTTTGCTGGGAATTGGAAATGGCAGCCTCCGACACGCCAGCTTCCAAATTAGATTTTGCTAACTCAATTCCCCGATACAAGTCTTTTAGCTGACCGGGGGTAAAACGTTCGTGTTGGTAATCGCGATCGATTTGCTGGTAAATTTGTTCTACATCGGCTAGCAAGTCAGTTGCCAGTTGTCGTTTGCGTTCTCTTTGCGCTTCCACATCCGCAGCTACATCATCGATTTGTTGCTGGAGAATTTCTTGGGTTTCTTCCCTTTCCTTCCTCTCCGCCTCTATCATGTTGGTAAATTTCTCATCTTGTTGGGAAAATAGATGGAGATATTCTTGCCGTTGCTGGTTGCATAGCTGCAAATATTCTTGGCGTTGTTGTTGAAATCCCGATTCCATCGCCGATTCCAGCCGCGAAACCTCCGATTTTAAGGTTTGCTGCTGGCGTTTTTCCGAGGCGGAAATGGCTTGTTTGAAATCTTTTCGTTGCTGTTGCAGCCGCTGTTGGGTATTTTTTTCTAAATCCCGCAAATTGCTGCGCAGTTTTTGATTTTCTTGTTCTTGGCGTTTGGTTCGTTCTTCTAAAGGAGACAAGCGTTGCTGTAAATCTCGCCTGGCTTGTTCTTGTATGGCATTTAAGCGATCAGGTAAATCCCTTTGTAGCGATCGCAAGCGGCTTTCCTGTTGTTCGAGTTCCCGTTTTCGTTGTTCGTCAATCCGAACGGTGCGCCGTTTTTCTCCACTCATCAACCATATCTCCTAATTTTTGATACATTAAGATCGTAGCCACAATCGCAAATGCAGGCAGTTTGCCAGCCAGATATCCATAACAGCCAGCAACTTCCCCCGAAAATAAGATTGATACCATCGTACCACATACCTATTATGTTAGTCTGTAGGAAGCCAACTGTGCTTTCCAGAAGAAAATTTTTTAATTTTTTTTAACTTTTCTCTAGGATATCCTTGTCGTTGTCTTGACGATTCGCCACCACAAACTGTTTCGCCACCGCTTGAATTTGGGGATGGTTGGCTTCCCACTTTTCCCAGAAGGCTATTTGAGGTTTCTTTATCTTTATTCTCAATTGTGTTATCTTAACTATATTCTGGCGAAGTAGCTGTCTGTCTCATGGGAACCTGTCGAATCTGTCAGCAAGAATGCAGCGAAGACCAACAGTTTTGTAGCAACTGCGGCTATCCATTAACCGCGTTTCCGCCTACTTTGGGCGAAATCCCCCAGGCGTTTCAAGAAATTCTCTCGCAAAGGGAACGTTGGGAACAGAATATTTGGCAGAAATACGAACAGTTGCAACGGCAATTCCAACAATTGCAGCAAGAAGCCAGCAACAACCAACAGCTACAGCAACAAGTTGGTCAATTGCAACAAGAAATCGCTAGGCTTGGGCAAAAGTTAGAGTCTCAAAGTTCATCCCAGCAGCAAGAGGAAGTGCCTCTAAAAAGTGCGGTGGGATACAATTATACGAAATTGCGGTATTTGCTGGCGAAGCAAAAGTGGCAGGAAGCCGATGAAGAAACGGCAAAGGCGATGTTGACTGTTGCTGGTAGGGATAATTTTTTGCGTGAAAAGGATATAGATAATTTTCCCTGAAGATTTGCGAACCATCGACCGTTTGTGGCTGAAATTTAGTAACGGTAAATTTGGCTTTAGCGTTCAAAAGGAAATTTATCAACAGTTGGGTGGTACGAGGGAATTTGACCCCGAAATCTGGGATCAATTTGGTGATACTGTAGGCTGGAGAGACGATTATAGGGGGTGGAAAAAGGTTGGAGAATTGAACTGGCGTCGTCCCCTGAGGGATAATACCCCGGGGGGGCACCTCCCTGTTCCCTTCCGTCGTTGTTCGTGGGGGCTCTTCTCTCGCGCAGAGACTTGTAAACTGTAACATATAAGGGATACAGTTTCATGTAAAGAATTGTTTTATAAGGATTTTTCACGCATTGCTCATGGGCATTTCCTCAATTCGATACCTGACACCCCACGATTCGTGGAAGTCAGTGGGGTGGCTACGCTACCCCCTCATCAAACTGTAAAACCGCTATTTCCGGGTTGTAACGATTCGCCACCACAAACTGTTTCGCCACCGCTTGAATTTCGGGATAGCTGGCTTTGGTAACATTCCCATAGACCGTTTAATTGCGATCGCTTTGACATCATAAACAGTTTGTCTCAAACTTGCGATCGCTTTGACATCATAAACAGTTTGTCTCAAACTTGCGA
>NZ_LNDC01000027.1 GCF_001870905.1 Geitlerinema sp. PCC 9228 | reverse complement strand
TGACGGCGGCTAAAGCCGCACGGGTCGCTTTTCATCCCTGCTTTAAAAAGTCAGGGCTTTCAAGCTCCCGATTCATGCTGGTAACCTAACTGGCTGAACTACAACAGCCTCTATCCCGTTATCCGGGAATGCCTTGCGCAAAATGCGATCGCACCAAATCCGAGATGGAAAAAACCACAATTTTTTGTCGGGGCCACCCCCGCTGTGGGTCCCTTTTGTAGGGGAAGGTACGGGGGCGCTCCCCCTATGCGTCGGCAGGCTCAGCACAAGCATTTTTGTGGGTTTATGTACATCGGATTTCGTATTCCCCTCCATTCGGTGTTTCAGGTTTTAGTTCCCCAGCAAGTGCCTGGGAGACCCGCGGAGATTCTCGATTCCAAATCTACCTGGGAAGACCCGGCAGCGTACGACTGCCAGGCAGCGGATTGGGTACGACGATTGGCGGCACCTTTCCAACGCTACGAGGATGTGGATGGGGATATTCGTTCTGCCGGTCCGCGGGTCTAGTCTTCTTGGGAGTTGCCCAGGCGGCGTAGGTGAATGACGTCGCTCATTTGTCGGATTTGGTTGAAGATGCGATCGAGTTGCTGTCGGTTGCGAATGTCAATGCACAGGTCGATGGCGGCGGGTTTACAAGGATAGGTTTTTACTTCGGCTTTGCGAACGTTGACGTTGTTATCCGACAGTCGGGAAAGGATGTCTTTGAGGACGCCTACCCGGTCCATAACTTCGATTTGAATGTTGATGGGATAGGTAGGCGCTTTGGCAACTTCTACTTGGTTTTGGTTCCAATTTACGGGAATCAAGCGATCGCCGTCTACCTGTTCCAGATTGTGACATCCCTGCCGGTGAATGGAAATGCCACGGTTGCCCTGGGTCACCACGCCGATAATCGGTTCTCCGGGAACGGGGTTGCAACATCCGGCCAGGCGATACACCATGCCTTCAATGCCGGTAATGGGAGATTTGCCTGTGGAAGCGGGTGGTGCTGGTGGTGCAGCATTCATTTCCCGAACCGCTACTTCTTCTTCTAAGCTGGTAGCTTCCTGTTGTTCTTCTTCTTTTTGACGGGATTTGGCGGCATCCCGCAGGCGGTTGACCACTTGCACCAGGGTAACTTCGCCGTATCCCAAAGCTGCTAGCAAATCTTCGGTGGTTTGGTAGTTGCAGGCTTGGGCGGCTTCTTTCATGGGTTCGGATTTTAATAGGGCTTCGAAGCCGTTTTTGCCCACTTCTTTTTCTAACATGCTGCGACCCCGGGCAATGTTTTCTTCCCGGTGCGATCGCTTGTACCACTGGCGGATGCGGTTGCGGGCGCTGGCGGTGACGGCGTAGTTCAGCCAGTCGAGGCTGGGGTGGCTGTTTTTCTGGGTGATAATCTCGACAATATCGCCGTTCTGCAATTCCGTATCTAAGGTCACCATGCGATCGTTTACCTTGGCACCAGCACAGTGGTTGCCTACTTCTGTATGGATGCGGTAAGCAAAATCGATGGGGGTGGCACCTCGCGTCAGTGCTACCACATCGCCTTGGGGCGTAAATACGTAAACTTCATCTTCAAATAAATTATCTTTGATGCTGTCTAAGTATTCCTGAGCGTCTTTCAGGTCGTTTTGCCATTCCAGTAACTGCCGCAGCCAGCTAAATTTCTCGTCTTCCGGACTGATGCAGTGGCTGCCACCTCCTTCTTTGTATTTCCAGTGGGCGGCGATCCCGTATTCTGCAACGTGGTGCATTTGCAGGGTGCGAATTTGCACTTCTAAAGGTTTGCCGGAGTGACCGATGACGGCGGTATGCAAAGATTGGTAGTGGTTGGGTTTGGGCAGACCAATGTAATCTTTGAAACGACCGGGAATGGGTCGGTAGGCGTCGTGAACCACGGCTAAAGCACGATAGCATTCTGGTTTGGTTTCTACTAACACCCGCAGGGCTGCCACGTCGTAGATTTCGTGGAAGGCTTTGTCTTGCCGCTGCATTTTTTGGTAGATGCTGTAGAGATGTTTGGGACGGCCGCTGACGTCCAAACATTGAATGCCGGCTTCTTCCAAGCGTTCTCGCAGGATTTGTGCGGCGGTACTCAATCTTTGTTCGCGGTCGGCTCTTCTTTCGGCGACCAATTCTTGAATGTGACGGTAGGCTTCCGGTTCTAGATATTTAAACGACAAATCTTCTAGTTCCCATTTAAACCGACCGATGCCCAACCGGTTGGCGAGGGGAGCAAAAATTTCTCGGGTTTCTAGGGCAATGCGGCGGCGTTTTTCGTCGGGAAGGTGCTCTAGGGTCCGCATGTTGTGCAGTCTGTCGGCCAGTTTGACTACCACCACGCGCACGTCTTTGGCCATGGCGACGAACATGCGGCGGAAGTTTTCGGCTTGGCGTTCGGTTTTGCTGGAAAAGTTAAATTTGGAAAGTTTGGTGACTCCTTCTACGAGTTGTCTGACTTCGGGACCAAATCGTTCTTCGAGTTCTTCGGGGGTGACTTCTGTGTCTTCTACGATATCGTGCAGAAAGCCGGCGGCAATGGTGGTGCCGGTCCCTCCCAAATCCCGCAGTAGGCTGGCTACGGCGATGGGATGGTTGATGTAGGGTTCCCCGGAGGCACGACATTGCCCTTCGTGCAGGTTGTGGGCAAAGGTAAACGAGCGGGCGATTAAATCGCGATCGCTTTCGCTCAAACCTTCTGATAAGTTGGCAGCAGAATGGCCGTCGTTTGACAAACAGCTTTGTAACCAATCGGGAATTTGAACTTGAATGGGACAGGTGGTTGTTGTTGCCATATCCATTGCTTTACTCTCTTAGAAATTTCGCTTCACAATCGAAAAGTTTTATACAGAAATCTTAATAGGGAAATATTGATAGAATTTACCCAATCTTATTGTATAAAACGATACAGAAAAATAGCAAAAAGTTGCATTTGTGCCGGTTTCAGGCTGCGATCGCTGCTTTCCAACTCAAAAATACACCAACCATTTTTTTGAGAACTAGAAAAGGCAAGAGTTGGGCGCATTTTTTATTCTAAAAGAATTTTTGACAGCGCCGAAAAATCCTTTGCTGCCGATCGAGAAAGGGTCTCCCCACACAGCGGCGAAGCCGTCTGCCGGCGCAACGACGACGCCAACCCTTGTTTTTCCCCGCTAGCAACCGCTAAGATCTGAATTTGTATCCCCATCAAGCGATCGCGTCTTTTATGCTACCAGCGACCCACCGTCCTTACTACGAACAGCTCAAAGCCAACTTGGAACAACTGCTGCAAGATATTGAAGCCACTGCCGAGTCAACTTCCGCATCGATCCCCCTAGCGCCTCAAGTGCAGCAAGTGCAACAATACTTTCAACAGCAGATCATGACTTTGCCCACAGAAGAAGTGGACGCGGCGGCGGTCTCGCGGGTGCAATCGGTGCAGACGGAGCTACATCGCTATTTGCGGCTGCTGGGAACGGAAGTCAATTTTTTAGCAGTTTCCCGCAACCCTAGCACAACCGAGAAGACCTTGGCAAACTTGCGCGATCGCGTGCAAAAACTCATCGCTGGATGCGATACTCTCTTGGGAACCGACACCAACAACCAACCATCATGACTGACCGCACGTACGAAAACCACCTAGAAACCACCGGCGATCGCCGCTACACCAGCAATTCCCAACTCCATTGTCCCAAACATCGGGATTTTCTGCTGGAAAAAAGTGCGATCGCTGACAATTTGCCCACCTACGCCTGCCCTCACTGTCACGGACATTGGGTCAGCAGTGACGATTACGAACGCTGGCAGCAAGAAAAGGGGTGGAAATCTCCATCGCCAGATACCGTAGTAGAAAATATGGATTTAGAATTTGAAAGTCCCAGCCACGATAAAAAAGCGGGATTGTGCCCCGACTGCCAACGCTATCTATCCCGCGCCAAAATCCCCATCAAAAAGCCCTTTTTTGTAGAACGTTGCCCCTCATGCAACGGCATTTGGTTGGATGCTGGCGAGTGGAATGCACTGACCCAACTTGGCTTGGTATCAGGATTGGAAAAAATCTTCTCCAGCGAATGGCAAACCAACTTGCGCGAAAAACAGCAAGCCGAAAAAGAACGGGATGCCACCATAAAAAAACTGGGTCCCGAACTGGCCGAAAAACTATTTGAAATTGCCGATTTGCTGGAAAACCATCCCGAAGGTGAATTTGGCGTTGCCTATTTGATGCGTCGGTTTGACAAACAACACCAGCAGTAAGCTGATTTTTCCCTACTTAACTCGTTCTAGGACTTTTGCCATGACGCTCAATCCTTTGCTTGGCGTTGAAAATCTACGCATTGCCTATCCATCCCCAAACCACGAACCACCGTCGGCATTTGCTGTGGATGGGGTGTCTTTTCAACTGCAACCTGGGGAACGATTGGGGTTGGTGGGGGAGTCGGGAAGCGGTAAATCCACCATTGGCAAGGCGGCGATGGGGTTGCTACCTGGGAAAACCTATGTCGAAGGGGATATTCAATTCCAGCAACGCTCTATCTGGCAAATGTCTCCCCAGCAGTGGCGGCGGTTTCGCGGGGAAGCCATTTCTTTGGTATTTCAAGACCCCATGACCCGTCTCGATCCGTTGATGACCATTGGAGAACACTGCGTGGAGACGTTGCTGGCACACCAACCCCAGCTTTCCCGCCGACAGGCCAAAGAAAAAGCGATCGCCACGTTAGAAGCAGTAAACATTGACGCCAACCGCTGGTCGCAATATCCCCACGAATTTAGCGGCGGCATGCGCCAACGAGTGGCCATTGCCTTAGCATTGCTCCTCGATCCCAAAACCATTGTGGCTGACGAACCCACTACCAGTTTGGATGTTACTGTATCGGCGCAAATTTTAGAAGAACTCACTCGTTTGTGCCAACAATGGGATGTGGCTTTGCTGTTGATTTCCCACGATTTGGCCATGGTGGGGACTTACTGCGATCGCATTGGCGTCATGCACCGCGGTCGTTTGGTAGAATTGGATCGAGCTGAAAATGTTTTGTACCATCCCCAACATCCCTACACGCGATCGCTCTTACAAGCGGCTTTGCACCTGCACGGAACCGCGGAAGATGCTGCCTCCCCAACCACCAACCCCATCGATGCCACCGCTATGCCGTTGCTGCGGGTAGAAAATCTGGTTACCCACTACACCCTAGAACCCAGTTTTTTGGAACGGTTGTTTTTACGCAAAAGCGAAACCATTAAAGCGGTAGATGGCATTAGTTTTGACTTATATCCGGGAGAAATTTTGGGATTGGTCGGCGAATCCGGCTGCGGGAAAAGCACCCTTTCCCGTACCATTTTGCAGTTGGTATCCGCAAACAGCGGTCGCGTATTTCTCGCCGGCCAAGAACTCACCAAACTCTCCAAACCGCAATTGCGTTCCGTTCGTCGCCACATGCAAATGATTTTTCAGGACCCTTTGGCTTGTTTGAATCCTTTTATGCGGGTGGGAGATGCCATTGCCGATCCCCTAAAAATTCACAAACTAGTCACCCCCGAAGAAATTCCTCAGCGCGTGTGCGAGATGCTGGAACGGGTGGGATTGACCCCTACGGAAGACTTTTGGCGGCGCTATCCCCGGGAACTTTCTGGCGGCCAGCAGCAGCGGGTGGCGATTGCCAGAGCCTTAATTACCCGACCCCGGTTGTTGCTTTGCGACGAACCGGTAAGCATGTTGGATGCCAGCGTACAAAGTCAGGTTTTGGAATTGATGCTACAACTAAAAGAGGAGTTCTCCCTAACTTATTTGTTTGTTACCCACGACCTGGCGGTGGCCAAATTTCTCTGCGATCGTATTGCGGTGATGAATGCCGGGCAAATTGTGGAAGAAGGTCCTACCCACGACATTTTCCATCATCCCCAACATCCTTACACCCAAAAGCTTCTCGCGTCAGCACCATTGCTAGCTGCCAGCGAGGCATAAAAGAACAGTTAGGGGTCAAAGGGAGAGTCACCCCTCCCAACTCCCATTCAAAACCAGACTTGAAATTTTCCCTTCATCCGGCTACTAGCGGATGTTACCATTGTCATTGGCATCATAGTACTCTTAAAGTGTTATCTCTAATTCCCCCTTGACAGGATTTTTTGAAGTTCGCCCCTATATCTGTTGTTCCTACGTCTTTAAACTCGCTATCGGCGTTAAAGAGTTAATCTCCACCAAATCTCAGACACCCGCCGGAGTACATCAGCATATCTTCTTATTACCAGAAAGCGTTGCCTTCTTAACCCCATCCGATTCCCAATGACCTTGTACTGATATTTGCCACTTCTACATGGGGTAAAGAATCATTGAGATGATTTCATGCCGAGGGATTTGTTTATTTAAATTGAGATTTTACCTCCCCCTAAGGTACTTTTACTTTCGGGATTCTTTAATAGGTAAAATACATATTTTCCTATTTTTTCCCTGTGTTTTTTTTGAACGCAGTGTGTCAATCAGTTTTCACTACTTAAAATTTTTTGAGGGTCCAAGATGTCTCGACCGATTCGAGAATAGTCCCTCAGTTGTCAAGAGAGGTTGTCTCCCTTGCCCCTCACACGCTTTTTGTGATTAACCTTTAACTTTCGAGGGAACGATTCGCACGTGTATGTATTTTATACCAGCGAAATCCTATTTTCGCGCAGGTTGGATGTTTGAGCGAAGAAACTTCAAAAAGAATCTTCCCCAAAGTATCTATTTATCTCCTTCCATTATAACGAAATTTCCCTGAAAGTCAAAATAAATATAGATCTTCACCTCTGTTTCCGAAAATTAACCCTCTTCTCTACCCTTTGCCATCAAAATATGCGATGATAGCTATTTGGAAACGCTTTTGCGGGGGAAATCCTCAAAGCCATGAAGCTCATCGATAAGCAAGGTCGGCTGTTTGGCAAAATTAGCATCCTGGATATCGGTGCGATTTTGGTTATTTTGTTGGTGATTGGGGGAATTTTCTTTTTCCCAGGTAATTCCGGTTCGGTGGCACAAGTGGGAGTGACCACCAAACCCGTGGAACTGGATATTTTGGTGCGGGGGTTGAGCGTTCGCGATCCCCAAATGGTGATCCAAGATATGGAGGATACCCAGAAAACCAAAATTGTCATTCGCAACCAACCCTACGGCGAAATCGATATACGCGACATCCAACAACTGGAACGGAGGGTGGCGGTTCCCCAGCCAGATGGTTCCGTGAAGGCTTTACCCGATCCGACGAACGAGTTTAGTACCAATATGCTAATTACGGTGGCGGGGGAAGCAAACATCACCGATAGCGGACCGGTTTTAGGAAATAGTAAATTAAAAATTGGTACGCCAGTGGAGTTAGAAGGGAAAACCTATAATTTCCACGCCAGTGTGGTTGATGTGCGTTTGTCAGAATAGGCGAAACGATGTCACCGACGGAAAATTCTCCAGAAAAAGGTCCGGAAGATTCCCAGCAATTGACGCCAGCGGAATTAAGATTGTGGCGGGAGAAAATTGCTGTTGCCAACCGCAATAATATTTTTTGCCACTGCCGCCAGTGTGGATACGAGTGGGTCGGTTCCGATCGCGATCGCTGCTTTCAATGCAACAGCGACGATGTGGAACGAATTGCTTGCTGGCAATTTCCTGATGGGTGAAAACCTATGCCAATTCTGGGAAAGTTTTGGGAAAAATTTTTGACTTTGTGCCGCTCGCTGGCTATAACAAGGACAACACCCAAACCTACTCTGGACAAAGGGAATTCCTCTTTATTTGTCGATCCTATTTGGAGATACCTCAAGCAATTTGCTTTTCGGCATGGCTCCCGCAATCACCAGTATGAGGAAATATTCGTCTTCGGATTGGGTGTTGTCGGTGGGAATGAAAATAGACAGATGGTAAATTGAATCAGCGCTTATACCTCTTTAGAAAATGAACAGTTTGTCGTTTTTGCATGCGCTTTCTTTATCTGCCAAGGAAGCTTTTCAACTTCCTTATTTTTAGTGTAGCACCCTGGCCGGCAATGACAAGGGGAAAACAAGAAACTTTACGGAAGTCAAAGTATGTTAGCAAAGATGTAAAGAATCGGTAATAAAACAACGGTCATGGCAGAACTTGCCGGTTGAGTAGGTTACGAAATCAAGACGGGAGCTTGAAAGCTCTGCCTCTTTCCCAGCCGGGAGGAAAAGCAACCCGTGCGGCTTTAGCCGCCGTCAAAATCAAGTTCATGTACTAGAATCTAGAAAAGCAGGCAAAATTTGTCACTGACCCCGCGCTAAAGCGACGGGGCTTGGGAACAGCCAGGTTCCCGTAGTAGTGGCTAGACCAAGAGCCGATAGT
>NZ_LNDC01000026.1 GCF_001870905.1 Geitlerinema sp. PCC 9228 | reverse complement strand
GGGGATGGACTAGTTCATAGCTAATCTATCTAGGCACACCCGATGAAGCGAGAATCTCACGAATTCTATTCGTGAGAGTGTCAAGTTGCTGTAGTGGAACGGGGCGTATAAACATCTGAGGTTTCCTCAGATGACAGCCCCTGGGCTTTTCTATCCCAAAGAATAGATAGAGTAACGGGAGTTCGCCGTTTGGATGAGGAACTTTTGCCATCATCCAACTGACTTTTATTTCTGCGAGTCAGTTTTAATTTCTTAGCTCAAGCTTGATATCATTTTTTTAATAATCTGCAAGAGATAATAGAGGCATTTTTGTAGGGGCGCAACGCGTGAGCGCCCCTACCAGGGTAATTGGCCAATTCTATACAATCGTTGTTTTTCAGAAATGGTATTAGCACCTCATACCGAACTGAGGCCAAACAACATCCCAGAAACGTTATTTGCCAAGCATAGCGGTGTAGCTCGTTGTGCTTGGAATTGGTGACTGTCTGTAACTAGATTCATTCTGGATGACAACAAAGTTTATTCAGATGATAAGTTAAAGTTCCCTACGGACAAAGTGCCCCTCCTAACTAGCGACTAACCCTTCGGGTGTAGTCGTAGGATGCGTCGGGGGCGTTTGCTCAAAGCTTCGCCAACCAAGCCGGATACCCAAAGGAATGTTGGGCAGTCATGGTTTCTCCGGGATAGCTGGCGGTTACAATGGTTGCGATCGCTTGGAGAATGTCTAACAAATCGCGACCTTCGCCAAAAACTTCAATGCCCAAGGTCCACCAATCCTGGTTGGCAACTCTCAGTTGGGTCAGTTCCACGCCGCCGCCGCTGCTCAGCCATTCGTCGGCTGGGGCAGGTTGTACCTGTTGCTCTGGGGGGTAAGTATAGATTCGCTGCTGTCGTTGTTTTTGTACGCCAATCCAACTGGGTTGGGTCATGACATTGGTGGGCAGCATGGTGTCGCTTTCGGGATCGACGCACAACCATTTAATCCAGATTTCCGCATTTCCCACTATGCGATCGCTCAGAGGCCATTTTCCCAAAGCTTGCTGTCGCCATTTAATTTCCAGCCGACTTTCCCGGTGTTTGACCCCCAAAAATTCGCACTGGGGAATCCACAAATAAACATCTTCTCGGGTGTCGCGCGATCGCAAATTGTCGCCGGGGAGTTCCTTTTCAAACCAATGCTGCACGTTTTCTGGTACTTTCCCCGTATAAAACCACCGCATTTCTGCTGTTTTCAGCATGGTGCCCTGTTCCCGTCTGCTACTTCCTCTTCACAAGCAATGCCCAACAAAAAAGGGAAGGCATCCCCCCTATGGGTACAAGTTTTCCCTTCCCTTTAATTTATTTTCAATCTAGCTGTTGCAATTTAGTGAAACCAGGTTTCCACGGCTTCTTCTTTGGTATTGGTATTGCGGGAAGGCGTTTCCCGAGTAAATTTCATGTGAATGGAGCGGCTTTGTTCGCCATCCGCCGCTACTGCCATAATCGGATAGTCAATCAGTCCGTCTTGGAAGGACATTTGAAAGCGGAAAGTCCCATCGGGGTTGAGCTTAATCGGACGACCGCCAATGGTAACCGTAGCATCGGGTTCGGTGGCACCGTAGACAATGAGTTCGGCATCGGCCACCAACCAGAATTTGCGCGGTTTGACAGGTACGGCAGAAGCGGAAAATCCGACGCCAGACATGCCCACACCGGACATCATACCCACACCGGACATACTCACGCTTACGCCAGACATGGTGGGAACTGCCCACATGCCGACGCCGGAGGGGAAAACGTAGGAGCTGATGGCTTGTTCGGGAACTTGGTGCATGGAACCAAATACCGAACCGGCAACCCGCTGGGATTCGGCTCCCTGGGCGCGTGCAAAAATATCGTCGTAAATGGCAGAGGCAGGTGCGCCGTTGGCAGGGGCAGTTTCTCTTTCGCTGGGATGAACCAAGTTGGCGAAGGTCTTACCTTGAATTTCTTCGTCAAAGGAAACGGTGATAAATTGGTCTTCCACCCAATCGGAAGGATAAACTGGAGGAATGCGCACGGTCATGGAGCGCGCCAAAACCAACCAGCGACCGTCGGCACAGCGGTAGCCGATTTCTACAGCATAGTCGCGATCGCTTACGGGAATCGGCAAGTACCATTCCCGCGCCAGTTCGTCGCAGGGATATTCTTGCACGCTGTGGGGCGTTTGCGATTCGAGGGTGATGTCGGTGACATCGTACAAGCGTAGGGCCAGTTGCTGACCCCCTTGATTGCGTAGTTCTTCTCTGTGCTCTCTGGGAACATCCCAATAAGCGTAAGCCCACTGGGGATCGCGAGGCATGAGGACGATGCGGCTCTCTCCATATCCGTCGGGGAGTTCGGGCAATCCTTCGTCTACGGAGGACAGTTCGCCGCCGCTGCGATCTTCTTGACCTACTTGAAATTTGGCTGCTTCCACTTCTTCCTGCGCCTCCAATACACGCGGTGGATTGTTTAAGGATGTTTGCTGCTTTTGAGCTTGTTGGATTGACGTGAGCAGTTGCGCTTTGCGCATGCGACTGTAGCGAGAGATACCCAGTTCGCTGGCTACGCGACGTAGCTGGCGCAAGGTCATTTCTTCGAGGGGTGGACGTTCTTTTGCCATAGGGTGGTGCCTCCGAAAAAGTCAACGTTCGGGAGGGAATCGCGATGGTGGTGCGAACAGCAAGCTTGGGAAGCTTCTGTTTTTTTGCGGCAATACGTAAAAAGTGGGATTCACGGAAAATCTTGGATACGTTTGCAAGCCCTGTCGCTTTAGCGCCGGGAGGAAAAATGAACGACGGCTTTAGCTGCCTTCCCCACCAGGGGGGGAGAACGAAAAGAGGTACAGTCGGAATCGCCTACCCTTGACGGCGTAATGTTTTCCTTGCCCATGTTTTTAGGGCTGGTCGAGCTAACGGCATTGTCTTCCCCCTGGTAGGGCGGTTTAACCGTTAACGGCAGGGCGACAAAAACGTAGCCCTAAAGGGGTGAGGCTGGTCAGCTACCTGAGGCTAGAGGCATGAAGCCCCCGTGCTTCAGTCGGGAAGGCTGACTTAGCGATCGCGCTTGGATCTGGGAGGACGCCGATTCGGGATCGCACTCTGCTTTTATGTTGTCGTATATTTCGGCAAACGTCAAGTTCTGAAAATTCCTATTGTGAAAGGGTTTTGACGGTTTTAGGTTCCCTAGGGGATCGTTATGTCATGAAATCTTGATATTTTGTCCCCCACCTGTCTGGAAAATGTCATGAAATCTTGACTTCCGGAACGCCAGACAAAAGCCTCCGTCAAAAAAAGGGCAGCAGAGAGCGTTTGGTGTAGGATAATCGCCATAGGATGGGAACGAGGGCTAGCGTATGCAAGGTTGGTACCAATTGGGAGGGGCGATCGCTTCGGCGGCAGCAACCGGTTTGTTTGCCCTGTGGTTGCAGGGAAGCCAAGCACAGCCACCAACCCACCATGCCCAAAAATTGGGAGGGCTCGCCAATATGGTGCCCCCAGCACCTACGGAAAGCAGCAACCTTCCCCAATCGGGCGATCGCATGACCATCAACGGCCGGGAAGTAGCCGCACCTTGGTATCGCTGGCGACCTGAAAAAGACAGTTCCTGGCGTTTGGGCATTCGCGATGTCACCTTTGGTAAGTTGTTCGGCGGCGAACTGCGAGACACCCAAAACCCCGACCAACAACCGATCCAGTGGTTTGCCTACGAACAGACTGTCGAAACCCATCTAGCCCAGGGTTCGCGCTATCTGGATATAACCCAACTCGCCCAAGACGCCGGTTGGCATTGGTGGATCGAAGGAAAAACCCTCCATGTAACTACCCAGGAAGCCACCGTCAACGCCATTCGCCGTGGGGAACACGAATGGGGGATTCGCTGGGTATTGCAGTTCGACCGCGCCACCCCTTGGCAAAACCAACTGGTGGGTCGCATCACCGCCGAAAGCCAATCGCAGCAAAAAGATCCTCAAGGAACTCAAGCACGTCCCCAACACGAGTGGATGGTAGCGGTGGATACCCAATTTTTAAACAAGGAATTACAAAAGAAAGCCACCAACCTTGCCCAAGATTCCCTGATGGGCATAAAAGTACGTGAGGGGAAGCTGCGCTTGCGCTTGCAAACTCCCTTACACTGCCCGCCTCGCATACAAACCTTGGGCGACCCGCCGCGTTTGGTTCTCGATTTGGGTCCAACAGCCATGCCAGAACGGGATATGTTGTGGGCCCCTGGGATACGTTGGCGGCAAGATTGGATACAGGTGGGCAGCGATCGCTTGGGCGTGCGCTGGTTGGAAATTGATTTAAAAAAGGAAACCATGGCTGTCAAACCCATCGGCCAGCCCCATACCCAAGTAGGTTTGAGTTCCCTAGCCGAGTTAGCCCGCCAGTGGCAAGCATATGCCGCCATCAACGGTGGATTTTTCAACCGCAACAATTATCTGCCTTTGGGGGTGGTGCGTCGGGATGGCATGTGGTTGTCAGCACCGGTTTTGGGTCGCGGTGCCATCGGTTGGAACGACGAAGGAGACGTAAAAATTGCTCCCCTGCGCTTTCAAGAAACCATTACCACCGGTACGGGGCGACAATTTCCGGTTATCTTTTTTAACAGTGGCTACGTGCGTGCTGGTATCGCTCGCTACAACCGCCAATGGGGAAAAACCTATACGCCGCTCACTGATGGGGAAATTCTCGTTATTGTACGCGACCATCGGGTGGTCAAACGCCACCAAGCCGATAAAGCTGGCGAAAAAGCCTATCAAATTCCTACAGATGGTTATTTGCTAGCGCTGCGGTCGTTTCACTCGGCCGCTTCTGCCTTTCCTGTCGGTATTCGCGTGACCAGCCAGCGATCGCCCCAACCAACGGATTTTAACAATTATCCCCATATTCTAGGCGCGGGTCCTATTTTGTTGCGCAACGGCGACCAGGTATTAAATGCTTCCCAGGAAAGCTTTAGCCGTAATTTTGCCGCCGGTAGGGCACCTCGTAGCGTTGTGGGGACCACCAATTCCGGTAAGTTGCTACTGGCTGCTATCCATTATTCCTGCGATCGCGACGGAAAAGCCATAGCCCCCAATTTGGAAACCACCGCCCAAATCATGCAACGGATCGGTGCTGTCGATGCTTTAAATTTAGATGGGGGGAACTCATCCACGTTGTATCTAGGCGGTCGGATTTTGAACAAATCTCCCAGACAAACGGGTAGAATCCACAACGGCATAGGCGTTTTTCTGGAAAATTCCCCAGCAACCCCTCATTAAAGGAAATATAAAGGTGGTGCGGTTGTGTTAAAGACTTGATATATATTGCGGGCATACTAGAGATTGGGGGTGACACGCAAAAAGTTCGGGAGCTTGGTAGCCCCGTCTCTTTAGAGCGGGGCGGAAAAGCGACTCGTGCGGCTTTAGCCGCAGTGATATAATGGAACAGTTGACTTAGTAGGGCCAACCATCTACGCAATGAGTCGTTCCTAGTACGGAGAAATCCCGGCAACCGAAAGCGCGATATTGCATTGCGGCTCCGAGTTGCAGTAATGGCAGGGCGATGAGCGTACCGAACTGGCATCGTGATGGAAGCTGCGAACGGCAAAAAAAGAACGTAAAGGGAAGCTTCGGCAACCCATAGAGGCGTATTTGACTTCGCCTATGAGTCCGACAAGTCGGAAGTTCTGAAATCCCTCCGGGGAATCCCCGTCGCTTCAGCGCGGGGAGTAGTCAAGGCTCGGCGAAACTGGGTATGGTAATGGTAACAAATCGATCAACTCCGGAAGCAGCACCCGCTCGCCAGCAAGTTTTAACAGTATCTAACCTCTATTGTTGATTTGTTCGTTGCGATCGCTTAATAGAAGAATTTAGGAGAAAGCAGCATGACCAACTCTCAAGAAGTACCTCAAAACGCCACAGCCGCGTTGGAATCAATTGCACCCACAGGCGTCGCAGCCACGGAACTGCGTCCTTGGGGGTCTTTTTCTGTTCTCGAAGAAGGCAAAGGCTATAAAATCAAAAGAATCGAGGTCAAACCCGGACATCGCCTCAGCCTGCAAATGCACCACCACCGCAGCGAACATTGGATTGTGGTAGCAGGAACGGCGAAGGTAGTTTGCGGGGAAAGAGAAGAGCTCATTTTTACCAACCAATCTACCTACGTTCCCCCGTGTACCTCTCACCGTTTGGAAAATCCTGGGGTCATTCCTTTGATTATTATTGAAGTCCAGAACGGGGAATATCTTGGGGAAGACGATATTATTCGCTTCCAGGATGACTATTCCCGAACCGGAGAAAAAGCTAGTAAGTAGATCGTGGTTGTTCGTTCGCAACCAAGTTTGTCTGGGTCCATCTCGCGTCCTCATTTTTACTCTCCTAGGTAACTGCTACTGCCGATATGTGCGGTTGGTAGCAGTTTTTTTCGTTTTGCCTTCCTTGTCAAGGTGGCTATTGACGTTGGGAATTAATCGCAATAATCTTAACAAAGTGTATTGATATTCTTCCATGCCATACCATGGGCTGTATTTGCCTAAATGCCGAGATGACCCATCAAACCGATACGTTCTATGCCACCCAACCTACCAAGCCGGAAGTATTGCAGTTGCCCCCCCTAAGTGTCGCGGTTCCATCCAACGCTGGCAACTGCGTCCGGGACTCGATTTGGTGATTCACGATGTGGCGTTTCGAGATCGGAGCGGGGTCATAGCGATAGCAAGACTCAGTTGGGATTGAGTTTTTGGTTGGCTGGCTAGCTGCAGGGTTTCAGTACAAACTCCCAACAGGCATTTCAGCTACAGGTGGGGCAAGCCAGTTTGGGGGTTAATTTTCTGTAGGGGATTTGCTAATAGTCACTAATATGTGCTAACATTAGCTTATGTCTTATGTTCCTCTTAGAAAAGCAGTTGAAACACTAGGACTGCACCCCAACACCCTTAGAAAATATGCCGATCGAGGGAAAATCAAATCAATCAGAAATGAAGCAGGGCAAAGGTTATTCGACTGCAACTCCTACATCAAAGGAGCAACTCGAACTGCCGTTATTTGCTACTGCCGCGTCTCCTCCCCCAAACAAAAAGACGACTTGTTGCGACAAGAAGCCTACCTCCTCTCCCTCTACCCCGAAGCAGAAGTCATTAAAGACATCGGCTCAGGGCTCAACTTCAAACGAAAAGGATTGCGCTCCTTATTGGACAGACTATTGCGCGGAGATCGGTTCATCCTTGTTGTTGCCTGTCGAGACCGACTCCTCCGATTCGGATTTGAACTCATCGAATACTGTGTTCAGTCCAACGGTGGGAAAATCGTGGTTCTCGAACAACCTGTTCACTGTCCAGAATCAGAACTTACCGCCGATCTTCTCTCCATCATTAACGTCTTCAGTTGCCGAATACACGGACTCCGAAAGTACGGTAAGAAGATCGAGCAAGATCGGGATATTCCTAAGTAGTGAATAAAAACGGATTGTCCGTCGTTGGTTTGGAGTATCGCGGTTTGTCTTTAACCGAACCGTTGAATATTTACAACAACCAGAAACAAAGGCGAATTGGAAAGCAATTAAAGGAGAAATCCTCAATAGCCTTCCTGATTGGTGCAGTTGTGTTCCCTATCAAATTAAATCAATTGCAGTTAAGGATGCTTGTCAAGCGGTTTCTAATGCAAAAAAGAAGTGCCTGAATGGAGAGGGATTGAATCGCGTTCGATTCCGTTCCCGCAAGAAGCCCGTACAATCGTGCTATATCCCCAAATCAAGCGATCGCTTTGTCAAGTTTAGTTTTTTTTGATTTTAGATATTACCAATATTTTTTTGGGTGGGCGATGCCCACCCTACGAATTCAATTTTGCTTTTGATGGGATTGAAAATTTTTGAGGGAGGCGATCGCTTTGTCAAGTTTAGTTTTTTTTTGATTTTAGATATTACCGATATTTTGGTGGGTGGGCGATGCCCACCCTACGAATTTAATTTTGCTTTTGATGGGATTGAAAATTTTTGAGGGAAGCGATCGC
>NZ_LNDC01000025.1 GCF_001870905.1 Geitlerinema sp. PCC 9228 | reverse complement strand
GAAGCGCATCCCCTCGGTGATTTCCAGCTCGGTGGTCATGGATTTGCCTTCTTCGAGGGAAATGACCCCTTCTTTGCCTACTTTTTCCATGGCTTGGGCAATCATGTTGCCCACTTCTTCGTCGTTGCCGGCGGAGATGGTACCTACTTGGGTAATGGCTTTGGTATCGCTAATATCCCGGGCGTGTTCGGCAATTTTTTCCACCAGGTGAGCGGCGGCTTTGTCGATGCCCCGCTTCAGGGCAATGGCACTGGCACCGGCGGCTACGTTGCGCAGCCCTTCTTTGACCATGGCGTGGGCTAAGACGGTGGCGGTGGTGGTGCCGTCGCCGGCGGCGTCGTTGGGTTTTGGAAGCGGCTTGGCGAATCAGGGAGACGCCGGTGTTTTCAATGTGGTCTTCCAGTTCGATTTCTTTGGCGATGGTGACACCGTCGTTGACGATTTGCGGGGCACCGTATTTTTTCTCCAATACTACGTTGCGCCCTTTCGGACCCAGGGTGACGGCGACGGATTCGGCTAGCAAGTCCATGCCCCGTTCTAGGGCGCGGCGAGCGTCTTCGTTATAAATGAGTTGTTTGGCCATAGTTCCTCCCAGTTCCAGTTGCTATCCAAGTACTACACAAGTACTTACAGATGACGAGATGGCGAAATTTGCTAGGCTTGTCCTATGAAGGCAAAAAGTAGTTGCGCGAGGTTGGCAGAATTCTGGGACAGTTAGGAAACTTTTGCCAGAATGTCTCTTTCGGAAAGCAGGACGTAATCTTCGTCACCTACTTTGATGTCAGTACCGGCGTACTTGGAGTAGAGAATTTGGTCCCCTACTTCTACGTCCATGTTTTGGTAGGAACCGTCATCGTTGCGCTTTCCGGGTCCAACAGCGGCTACTTCGCCCACTTGGGGTTTTTCTTGGGCGGTGTCGGGCAGGAGAATGCCCCCCGCGGTTTTCTCTTCGGCTTTGCTGACTTTGACGAATACGCGATCGCCTAAAGGCTTGACGTTGGAAACGTTAATGGTTACTGCCATATACAGACCCTCCAGGACTCAACGCTTGGCTAAAAGCGAGTGCCTCCCTTTCTCAATAGGCAGCCGATTTAGCACTTAGCACTCTCGTTTTCTGAGTGCTAATTTAGCGGAGCCTCCTTGCCCCTGACAACGCCAACGGCAGTACGGGTTTCCGAACTGGCTGGGGCGTTAGACACCCCTAGCAATTGGCGGCTGGGAACAGATAAAAAAATTTTTGTTAGATTGTTCGTGTTTGTGGCGATGGGTCTGGGGAACCTTGCTTAGAGAAGCGATCGCTGTTTCTTCACAATCGGATAGCATTCTATACAAAATTCCACTTTCAAAGGACTCGTATAACTCCTAAAATTTAGCTAAATTCAAGCCATCCGGGTAGTGCATTCGAGAAAACGTACGAAGAGATAGAAAAGTATCCCCGACCAATCTCCTATATATTTTTTCTATTTTCTTCACAATCCCTGGTTCCAACCGGTTGTTTGTTTAAGGATCCGCGAAATGCCACCTGTTTTCCAACTTCATATTTCCAGCTCTTATTGCCAGATTTTGCTAGTAATGGGAAAAGGGGACGCTGTTGCCAATGGCCTGGTGGAACGCCTGCAAAATATGCTGTCGTTTACGCCAGTGGTACCGCCAATACGCTGGCACTGTGTCTTTTCCCTACAAGAAGCTCGCGAGTTTTTGCAAACATCAGCAATCATCCATGGGGTGATTCTACACCTGGACTTGGACGATCCTGGATGCGATCGCTTTGCAAGCTGGATTCAAGAACACAGCGGTAGCGTTCCCATTTTGCTGCTAGCGGAGGGGGTAGACAATTCCCTGGTTCGGGAAAGCCTGCAAGCCGGAGCTGGAGATGCGTTGGACCTACCTACCCTAACGGGAAAGTTGCTGGTGCGTTCGCTGGCCTACCTCATGGCCCAACATCAGCTCTGTCAACCCAATTCCTGCCAGCTGCAAGTGCAGGCGGAAGTGCAAAAAAACGAACAGCGGTGGCAGTGGGCTGTACAAGCGGGCTACGAGGGTATTTGGGATTGGAATTTACCCACCCAACATGTTTTTCGTTCTCGCCGGTGGAAAAAAATTCTCGGCTATCAGGATAGCGAGATTGGCAGCAGCTTGCTCGAATGGCGCGATCGCTTGCATCCCGCCGACCGAAACCGCGTCGAAACCGCCTTAGAATCCTATTTACAGAGAAAAACCTCCCAATACCAAATTGAATATCGCCTGCGCTGCCGTGACGGTAGCTACAAATGGATACTCGACCGGGGCCAAGCACAGTGGAACCAGCAAGGCATCCCCATCCGCATGGTAGGGGCGCATACGGATATCAACGAATGCAAGCGCACCGAAATTGAACTGCAACGAGCCAAAGAAGCAGCAGAAATTGCCAACCGGGCCAAAAGCGAGTTTTTGGCCAATATGAGCCACGAACTGCGTACGCCCCTCAACGCCATTTTAGGATTTTCCCAAATTTTAGCTCAAGATAGCGAACTTGCCACCAACCATCGCGAACAATTAGATATCATTCACCACAGCGGCGAACAATTATTAGAAATTATCAATGACATTTTAGAAATGTCCAATATTGAATCTGGCAAAACCCAATTTCACGCCACCCATTTCAATTTTTTGACGTTATTAGCTAACTTAGAACAGAAATTTTTACCCAAAGCTCGGGAAAAAGGACTAATTTTACAGTTTTCCCTAGCAGAAAATATCCCTCAATACGTACGTACGGATGAGGAAAAACTCCATCAGATACTTGCCCATCTTCTGGACAATGCCATTAAATTTACCGAGCGGGGAAAAGTTATCTTGCATATCGCGCCGGTTTCCCAGGAACAAGACATCGATGTCCACCATCGAGAAAAACTCGTTGCCGATTCTCGCCACAAGAACCTGCAGGTCTTTCGCTTTGCCATTGCAGACACCGGCATGGGAATTGCTTCGTCGGAAATAGAAAAACTCTTTGCTGCGTTTGAAAAATCCATCACTTCCCAGCGATCGCGCCAGGGGGGCACGGGACTGGGATTACCTATCAGCCGCCATTTTGTGCGTTTATTAGGAGGAGAAATTACCGTTCGCAGCCAAATCGGGGAGGGCTCGGAATTTGCTTTTGAAATTCCCCTAGCCATTGTCCAAGCTGACTGCAGTCAAAACGATTTTCCCCATTCCAAGGTTGTATCGCTGTTGCCTGGGCAGCCAGAATATCGCTTGGCGATCGCGGCAGGAACCCAAGAAACCCGCAATTTTCTACAGCAGTTGCTAGCCAATGTCGGTTTTGCCGTCAAAACAGCAGCGAATCAGGCAGAACTGGTTGAGGTTTGGCAGCAGTGGCAACCCCACTTAATTTTTGTGGATGTGGCGACTTTGGCAGGGGAAGCGATCGCAGCTGTTCGTGAAATTCGCGCGCGGCAGTACCAACAAGCCCCACCCAACCACACCACCAATCGCGATTGGTTTTACCAAGAAACGGTAGCCATTGCCATGGTAGAAGCAGATCGTTCCCCCTACGGAAAAACCCAAATGCTTGAGGCTGGATGCAACTACTGCTTGCATACACCGGTTTCTCCAACAACCATACTGCAAACAGCAGCAGACTATTTGGACGTACACTATTTATACGAACGTTCTGAAGTGGTTTCAGCGCCCGTGTCTGCCACTGTTACGGACAAAAATCAAGTTAGGGAAGCTACCTCTTCCGTATCCGTCTCGGCGGCTTTGGCAGAATTACCAAAACCATGGGTACAAGAGCTTCACCAGGCTGCCATTGAAGCGGATTCGGAAAGCATTTTGAGCTTGCTGGATGGTTTGGACGAAACGGTGGTTGGGAATTATCCCCTAGGGGAAGCATTGGCGGAGTTGGCTCGCAATTTTGATTTCGATGCCATTGTTGCTTGTACGGAAAGCGTACTCCTAAACGCTAACTAAGACACCAGCTAAGAACCAATCCGGTTCGATCTGGAAGCCAAACTTCCCAATTAGCTGGGAAAGGGCTTAGCAAAAATTCGCCCATGTTCATTGCAATGGTGTTGGTAGCTGGATTGAATTTTCCCACCACTACAAACCACGATATTGTGAAGTTTTTATACATATTTCCCACACAACTGTTTCCCAAACACCATTTTCAATGGCATTTCTGTGCTAAAAAACGATCTACATCACGTTAGGGGGGTGGCTTGAAACTTATAATAGCGATTAGATTCGTTGTAATTCTTGTTTTGCCAGTTAATCTTTCTCTATGCCCTTGACCTCCAGATTTTGCTATGAACGAGCCTTTACTTGCATCTACCCCCAAAGGAGATATTTTGTTGGTTGACGATGTGTTAACCAACCTCCAACTACTTGCTCGATTATTGAAGCAGCAAGGACATAAAGTCCGTAGTGCCACCAACGGACCGACAGCTTTGCGGGCGGCATTGGCAAAACCGCCCAATTTAATTTTGCTGGATATTAATATGCCTGAGATGAATGGCTACGAAGTGTGCGAGCAGTTAAAAACCAACCCGCAAACCCAGGACATTCCAGTAATCTTTTTAAGCGCTCACGATGAGGCGATGGATAAAGTACGGGGATTTCGAGTAGGTGGGGTGGATTATATTACCAAACCATTTCAAGTGGAAGAAGTTTTGATACGGGTGGAAAACCATCTAGCTTTAAGAAAAGCACAACAAGAAATATCCCATTTAAATGCTGAGTTGGAAAATCGCGTACGGAAACGTACCCAGCAATTGGAGGCGGCCAATCAGGAGTTGCAGCAAGAAATTCAACGACGCCAACAAGCCCAGCAGCAACTTTTGGAAATGGCGTTAAAAGATTCTCTCACGGGACTGCCCAATCGTACCCTATTTATCAAACATTTAGAAGAAGCCCTCAGCCATTGCCAAGCCCAACCAAGCTATCGATTTGCAGTTTTATTTCTAGACTGCGATCGCTTTAAAAAAGTAAACGATTCTTTCGGTCATGTTATCGGTGACGAGCTGTTAATTGCTATTGGAAAAAGACTGCAGCAAGTTCTCGAGCGATTTTCATCACCAGCGTGTTCCCTACAAATTCAATTGGCTCGCTTGGGCGGAGATGAATTTGCGGTTTTGTTAGAAAAAATGGACAATTTTTCCCAAGCAACGGAAATGGCCGAGGCCATTTTACAAGCTTTTGGCGAACCTTTTTGGGTAGCCGAACGGGATGTGTATATGAACACCAGCATTGGCATCGCCTATGGAGACAACCGCTACCAAAAACCGGAATATATTTTGCGCGATGCTGATGTGGCGATGTACCAAGCCAAAGAATTGGGTAAGGGTCAATATCGTATTTTTGATATTTTTATGCGCCGCCGGGTGGTAGAATTTTTGCAGGTGGAGACGGAAATTAGAAAAGCAATTCATCAGGGTCAAATGCTTCCTTACTACCAACCCATTATTTGTTTAAAAAGCGGAAAATTAATTGGATTTGAAACGCTCTTGCGGTGGCAGCATCCCGAAAAAGGTTTGCTTTTGCCTGGTGAGTTCGTACAGGTTGCAGAGGAAACCGGTGCGATTGTCTCCATAGACAGGCAAATTTTGGCGGCAGCTTGCCAGCAAATGGCTCGCTGGTATTGCCTCCAACCAGAAGGGAATGGCACAGAATGCAATGGTAAAATTTGCGTAAATTTGTCGGCTTGGCAGTTTTCCCAACCCGATTTGCTATCGACCATCGATCGAGTTTTGCTAGAATCTCGTTTACCACCTGCCTGTTTAACGTTAGAAATTACTGAGAGTTTGTTTATGGAAAACCGCGATCGCGCTAAAACCATTTTGAATTCTCTTAAGGAAAGGGGCATTCAAATCAGTATTGATGATTTCGGAACGGGATATTCTTCTTTAAGCTACCTGCAAGAATTTCCCGTAGATGTGCTAAAAATTGATAAATCCTTTATCCAACAACTTTCTCCTCCCTCTGGCCACATTGAGGAAGCACCCACTGGGATTGTACCTGCTATTATCAATATGGCCCATACCATGGGCATGACAGTTGTTGGAGAGGGCATAGAAACCTACCAGCAGTTAGAGAAGTTGCAGGCGTTGCAATGCGACTACGGACAGGGATTTTGGTTTTCGCCGCCGGTAGATGCGGAAGCTGCCGTCGAGATGGCTGCGTCTGGGAAAGCGTGGGAACTTCCCAGGCAAGTTGTGGAAAACTATACAAAAAAATAAAATGATAGAGATGGTATGTATCTGGCTTCGGGGACATGCTGGCGATAGGATAGCAGAGAGCTTCTATACCAGCCAGTGGCGGGAATGTCTTTGGTTGCCGACATGCCTGAGTTTGGCCAGCGGAGCGTTCGATCGCGATTCGATCGAGGTAAGTTCCATTCCCTACCTTTCAAGCATCTTTGAAGCGATCGCCCCCCCCACCCATTTTCTTTGAGCCACTCCCAAAACCTTATGACCATCGATCGGTTCCAAGCCTCCAGTGCCAATATTCTGATTGTAGACGATACCCCCACAAATTTACGCTTGCTGTCAGAAATTTTGGGCAAGCGGGGCTATAAAGTGCGTAGCGTCACTAACGGAAGTACAGCCTTGCGGGCGGCTAAGGCCAAACCACCGGATTTAATCCTTTTGGATATTAACATGCCCCAGATGGATGGGTATGAAGTTTGCGAAAAGCTCAAAGAGGACGAACAGACCCAAGATATTCCTGTCATTTTTTTGAGCGCCTTGGATGAGGTGCCGGATAAGGTAAAAGCTTTTTCGGTGGGAGGTGTTGATTATATAACCAAACCATTTCAACTGGAAGAAGTTTTTATCCGTATTGAAAACCAACTACAACTGCGTCGAGCCCAGCAGCTGCTGGCAGAGCAAAATGACCGTCTCGAACAAGAAGTGCGCGATCGCATGCGGGCGGAGGAGGAATTGCGGCGATCGCAGCAGTTTCTCGATAGCATCATCGAACACCTCCCCCTTGCCTTGTACACCAAAGACGTACAAAACGAATATCGCTACGTATTGTGGAACCGAGCCTGCGAAAAAATGTTTGGTATCTCTAGCGAACAAGCCATTTCTCATAACGTTCGGGATTTATACCCACCAGAAACAGCAGAAATCTTTGAATCCCAACAGCGAGAAGTGGTTGAAAAGAAAGAACTGCAAGAAATTCCAGAAGAAGAAGTAGAATCAGCCCATGGCAACAAAATTTTGCTGCGCACGTTACAAGTGCCCTTGTTAGACGGAGATGGCAACGTCACCCATTTAATGTGCATTGCTGAAAACATCACCGAACGCATTGAAGCTACCAGAGCCCTCAGCCGCAGCAACGCCATTCTCAAAGCCCAACAAGAAGCTGCCCTCGATGGGATTTTGGTTCTCGACGAAAACCGTAACATCGCCTCGTACAACCAGCGGTTTTGCGAGCTGTGGAACATTCCCCCCCACGTCATTGCTTCTGGGGATACCGAACGACTGCTGAGTTGGATTTTGTGGCCTATGGACAATCCCCAGGAATTTTTAGAGCAAATGAATTACCTATCCAAGCACCGCACGCAAGTGACCCGCGACGAAATCACCTTCAAAGACGGACGGGTCTTCGATCGCTACTCCGGTCCGGTGCGTTCCAGTTCCGGACAATATTACGGACGTATTTGGTATTTCCGCGATGTCAGCGATCGCAAACGCACCGAAGCCGCCTTGCGTCTGGCCCAACAAAAATCCGACCGACTGTTGCTCAATATTTTGCCCCAAAAAATCGCCGACCGCCTCAAACAAGCCCAAGGTTCGGTAGCCGAACAATTTGAAGATGCAACGATTATGTTCGCCGACCTAGTGGATTTCACCCCCCTTTCTGCCCGCCTGCTGCCCATCGACCTGGTGAATTTGCTCAACCAGATATTTTCTGCCTTTGACAAACTCACCGACCGCTATCAGTTGGAAAAAATCAAAACCATTGGTGATGCTTACATGGTCGCCGGTGGCTTGCCTACACCGCGGGAAGACCACGCTGAAGCGATCGCTGATATGGCTTTGGAAATGCTAAACATCGTGCAGCAATATCACCGAGACGACGGCAAACCATTTCAAATTCGCATTGGTATTCATACCGGTCCGGTTGTAGCGGGGGTGATTGGCACCAAAAAATTTATTTACGACCTGTGGGGGGATACGGTTAACGTTGCTTCTCGCATGGAATCCCAAGGGGAAGCCGAAGGCATTCAAGTCACTGAAGCGATGCGACAGCGCTTGCAAGAAAAATATCTTTTCCAACCCCGCGGGGCCATCGATGTGAAAGGACGGGGATGGATGAACACTTTTTGGCTAACTGGCAAGCGATGAGAGGCAAAAGTCCCGCATGCCGTCTCCCTCTTGAGAAGGGGAACCATCGAGAATTCATGGGGAATCCAATGTACAAAAATCACAATTGTTTGTAGGGGCAACCCCGGTGTGGTTGCCCCTTTCGTGAGAAAACTGCTACTTCCTAATAGGTTGTTTACTGGACAATAATTGACTTTTATTGACTTGATAGTCGTAGCCATCTTTCTTAAAG
>NZ_LNDC01000024.1 GCF_001870905.1 Geitlerinema sp. PCC 9228 | reverse complement strand
GAAATTGTCTTTTGATTACAGTGGAGAGCATCCAAGGTAATTGTTTGGTTTTGAAACGGCATAACTCCGATGATATGGCGAACACAAGGAACTTCTGAAGTTTTGCGATTCTCCAATTTTCCTAGAGCTAACACCAAATTCGTTTGGTGGCAAAAAGCAGAGACGATAGCCACAAAGTTTTGTTGTTCACTACGATAATTCGTGAGTGTAGAACGGAGGCTTTTGCCGTCTATGCTCAGACCAGACATTTCCGGCGTATCCGGAAGAAGCTTAGCTGCCCATTCATTAAATTGGACGATAAAATCATCACAATCACCGACAATCGCTCTTCTTATTGTGGAATAAGAAGGAATAGATTTGGGCTGGAAACTACTTAGGGAAGCGAGAAGTTCTTGATGGAATTCTGCCCAGTCAGCTAGGTCTCTATATCCTTGTATCCTGGCATAATTCCGACAATAACGATAAAAAGAATGAACCAAAGAGGGTGGCGTTAACAACGATGTTCCTTGACTTGTTTCAAAAATTGAATTAAACTTTCCATAAGTACTTGAAAGTAGCGACCGCCCAATTTTACTACGGCAACGGTCGCTTTTTTTTTAGAATTTCCCCCCGAAAATGAAACGACCCTGCGCCACAAGGGGGTGTAACCAGCCCTCTATTGGCAAATATTGCCCTCCATGGAATGGAAGAAAGCATCAAGGACCTAGTGGAAAGGCTACCTGGAAAAGGTAGTCGAATGATACGAAGGAATGCAGTATCTTTGATAAGATATGCGGACGACTTTGTAATAATCCATGAAGATCAAGATGTAATCAATAAATGTCGTGACCATATCTCAGGTTGGCTGAAAGGAATGGGATTGGAGCTTAAAGAGGTAAAAACAACCATCACCCATACTTTAGAGGGAGATGACCCAGGGTTTGACTTCCTTGGTTTCAATGTTCGCCAATATGAAATTGGCAAGCATAAGACCGGAAGGAACTCAAAAGGAAAGCCCCTAGGCTTCAAAACCATCATCAAACCCAGCAGAAAAGCCGTCCAAACCCATTACCAAAAACTTAAAGGGATAATAGACTCGCACAAAGCAGCTCCTCAAGAAGGATTGATACAACACCTCAATCCAGTCATCAGGGGATGGTGCAACTACTACTCCACCGTGGTGTCAAAAGAAACTTTCTCCCAAATGGATGATTTTCTTTATTGGAAACTAGCCAGATGGGGAAGGAAAAGACACCTGAATAAAACAGGAAAATGGGTAGCTCGGAAATACTGGCAAAAAGTTGATAATCGAAAATGGGTATTCGCAACTCGCTCGGAAGCCAATCCGATGCAGCTAAGAACTCATGCGGAAACACCAATTGTACGCCATGCTAAGGTTAAAGGCGAAGCCAGTCCATATGACAAAAATTGCAAGTACTGGAGTACACGAATGGGAAAACAACCTGGAATTTCCAAAAGAGTAGCAAGACTCTTAAAGAAACAAAAAGGGAAATGTGCCCACTGTGGACGAACATTCTATGAAGAGGATGTAATGGAAATCGACCAGTGCGATTCGTTTCCTGTAAAACCGTTGGAATCTACATGGATTCTAAGGCATAAGCAGGAGCTTGGTAAAAACCCTTTTGGGGTAACCAAGACAACTAGATATCGATGGCGGTGCAAGTCCGCCCCGCGAGGTGTGTCGCGTGAAAGCATATCCCCCATCGAGGAGACTGGTTATCAAATCGGTGAAGCGGGGATAAAAGGAGGTTAAGCCTGGGTCCAAACAGGTACCCCTTCGAGCAAGTGCCTACGGATAGACAACGAAGTCATGGTTGAAGCGTCGTTATTCCAAACCTGCGAAAATTGGACTGAAACGCAGGAACCAAAAGGTTAAGGATATAGGAAAGGCAAGTTGGTCGGTGACCTTTCACACACCCTAAACCAACCCGGCGTAGAGTGACATCCTAAGGGCACAACCAATCGGTATCTGGAACGAAGTAACCCCCCGTATGGCTCTCAAGGAATAAGGTCGATGCCTTGAGTAGGAAACCATCCGCAAGCCTGCGGTGGGCAGGATAGAGTCAGAAGCGAACGATTGGGGTAATACCCAATATATGCTGACAGACTCTCGATGACTTGGAAGATAAGGTCGAAAGTAGCATGGATACGTCCAAAACGGTTGGAAACAATACGGTGAGACTGGAATGGCGAGATATCGACTGGAAGAAAGTCGAACGTCACGTCTTCCGCCTGCAAAAACGAACTTATCAAGCCAAGCGTCGTGGCGATGTTGCTACAAACATTGCCACGATGCAAAAACTGCCAATGATGGTAGTCTTGGTACTCATGACAAGAGCCAAGTTGTTGAGTCCCCGGATGA
>NZ_LNDC01000023.1 GCF_001870905.1 Geitlerinema sp. PCC 9228 | reverse complement strand
CATGAGCATCATTTGACGACATCCATGTCCTCTTGCCGTAATGACCAGAATAGACTCAACTTTGACTTTGAGGTTTTTGGGAGTGTCAAGTATGTATATGCTAATGGTACGTGTGTTTTCAGGAACTATTGTCGGCGAGATGGGTCACAATAGAAAAGGTATCAAACCGAGCTCGAACGGCGGCCAAAGGGCCACCTTGCGCCAACAGGCACGATATATTGTAGATAGATAGGTTTAGAGATTATGAATTTTTTAGCAAAGTGGGGTGCGATCGCTAGTTTGGTAGGAGCTACGTTGATTGCTCCTTCCCTAGCCGGTCAAATGAAAGGGTTGGCTCTTCCCCAAGAGCAGGTCATGCAAAAACTCAGCAGCGTTCCGGTTTTCGTGATTGCCGATCCCAGCGAAGGCTTGGTCCTGCAAACCATTACCCCAGAAAACGCTCAAGAAGGAAATACTCCCGATAGTGTCCCGGTTAGCTGGGTATTCCTCAATCGTGGCGACGCACAAGAGTTTATCGACCGCTTACAACAAGAAAAACCAGAACTGGGCAACAAAGCGCAAGTGGTGGTTATGTCCCTGGGACAAGTATATCAAATGGCCCAGCGCAATTCCCAGCAGGAAGATACCCCCGTCTTTGAACTGGTACCGGCTGCCGAAGAGGTCGATTCGGCTTTGAGCATTTTACAAGAGAACGGACAGCAAGTAGAGGAATTCCGCGGCGTTCCCTTGTTTGTAGCCAGAGGCGGTGAACAACAAAGCTTGCTGGCGGTACAACGTAACGGCGAAAAATTTATTCCCCTGTTTCTCAGTCGGGAAGACCTGCAAAATCAGGTAGACCGCATGAAACAGCAGCAGCCGGATATTGCTTCTACAATTGATGTGCAAGTACTGCGTTTGGAACGAGTTATTAACGAACTGGAAAACAGCGACGAAGAGGATTTAGAACGGTTGGTTTTAATTCCTTCCCGGGAATCGCGAGACCTCATTCGTTCCCTGCAGCAGCAAAACCAAAATCAAGGCGGTCCTTCTCTACAGCAATCCCCCTAACCAAATCCACCTTCCCTACCGAACCGCTAATATATATTTCGACTGGGGTTGGTACCAGCCAACCCCCCAATCCAAGTATCCCAACCAGAATGGGTCAATGACCCGCAATTGACTGCAAGACAGTCCAATCGGGGCATGAGCATTGACTAGACCTCAGAGCCAAAGGTCCGGTAGCAGGCTGGTTACGTAAGCCTCAAGCGTATTTGCCCACACAGTTTTTTCTGGTTGAGCTGGTAAAGAAATTTTTTCCCAAACCCTGGATGGTAGAAATTTAGCTAACTCATCTAGACGAAGTTTGGCTGTTGATTTTGATTTTTTTGAAATGAAAATGGTTCGATTTTTAGCAACATCTCCTAAATATTTCAGTTTTCGTTTTTCTAGTTGCTTGAGAAAGTTGGTATTGTTGCCATAGCCAGCATCAATTAAAACAATGG